>RGCL01000030.1 GCA_009919175.1 Betaproteobacteria bacterium | reverse complement strand
GGGGGGCAGGCGCAAGTGCTCGCAGCGTTCGCGGGTGAGCGTGAGGCAAATCAGCCCCCGGCCATGGGTGGCCATGAAATTGATGGCAGCCGGGGTCACATGGTCGGCAGCCAGGACCAGGTCGCCCTCGTTCTCACGGTCTTCTTCATCGACCAGGATGACCATGCGGCCAGCGGCCATTTCGGCAACGATGACTTCGACGGGGGAAATGGCTTGGGTGATGGGGTCGGTGGCGTTCATGGGGCAGTCGGCAATCAAGGGGCGGGCGAGCGCAGGGGTGGAGCCGCATGCAGCATGCGCTCGACATAGCGGGCAACGGTATCGACTTCGAGGTTGACTGGGCTGCCTGCTCGCAAGTCGCCCAGGCTGGTGTGGGTCACCGTGTGGGGAATGAGGTTGATGTCAAAAAGCGTGCCTTGGGCCACATCGGTCACCGCATTGACCGTGAGGCTCACGCCATTGATGGTGATGGAGCCTTTGTAGGCCAAAAAACGCCCCAGCTCGGGCGGGGACTGCACGCGCAACAACCAGCTCTCGCCCACCTGTTCAAAGACCTGCACATGGCCAATGCCATCCACATGGCCAGACACCAGGTGGCCACCGAGGCGATCGCTGGTTCGCAGGGCTTTTTCAAGGTTGATGCGCCCTGTCTGGGCCAAACCCGCCGTCTTGGCCAGGGATTCGGCAGAGATGTCGATGCAAAAGTGGGGTGGGGCCAATTCGACGACCGTCATGCATGCGCCATTGAGGGCAATGCTGTCGCCCAGGACCACGTCGTCGAGGTAGTGGGCAGGCGCTTCAATGCGAAGGCGCTTGCCGTGTTGTAAAGAGCGACCCAGGTCAAGGACGTCGATGATTCGACCCACGCCGGTGATGATTCCGGTGAACATGGGCGTATTTTCGCAGGTTTATGGAACCCCTCTGGCGAGGGAGGCTTGGGCAACGAGGGGGCTGGGTCAGGCCGTCCGCGGGCTCAGGCGCGCATCATGCGCACGCGAAGGTCCTCGCCCACGGTTTTGACCTCGACAAAGCGCCAATCGAGGCTTTGCCCCAAGTCTTCCAAAGGTCCCAGTGCCGAGAGCCCCCGGCCTTGACCCAGCATGCGCGGGGCTTGGTAGAGCAGCACCTCGTCCACCAGCGACTCGCGCAGGAACGAGGTGTTGAGCAAATGGCCGGCCTCCAGGTGCAGCTCGTTGATGCCGCGCTGACCCAGCTCCTGGAGCAAGTCGGGCAGGCTGACCTTGCCAGCGGCATTGGGGCGGTGGATGAGCTCAGCTGCGCGCTGACGCAAGGCCTCAGCCGCAGGCGACTGGGGTGATGCCGGGACCGCATGGGCAATCCACACCGGACGTTTGGGGCCAAAGAGGCGGGCCTGGGTGGGGGTTTGCAAGCGGCTGTCGATGACCACCAGCGTGGGTTGACGCGGGGTTTGAACCGCGCGCACATCGAGTTGCGGGTCGTCTTCGAGCACCGTGCCCACGCCCGTGCACACCGCGCAGGCACGGGCGCGCCAGTGGTGCCCGTCTGCGCGGGCGGCTTCGCCGGTGATCCATTGGCTTTGCCCATTGGGCAAGGCGGTGATGCCATCGATGGACGCGGCCATCTTCAGGCGCACCCAGGGGCGGCCTGTGCGCATGCGGTGCAAAAAGCCGATGTTGATTTCGGTGGCAGCCTGGGCCATGAGCCCCACATCCACCAGCAGTCCCGCTGCGCGCAGGCGGGCAAAGCCCTGACCCTGATTGGCTGGAAAAGGGTCTTCAAGGGCACAGACCACGCGCGCCACCTGTGCCTGGATGAGCGCATCGCAGCAAGGCGGTGTGCGGCCATGGTGACTGCAAGGCTCCAGGGTCACATAGGCCGTGGCAGCTTGTGTGCTGTGGCCTTGCTGCTGGGCTTGGCGCAAGGCCATGACCTCGGCATGGGCTTGGCCTGCGGCCTGGGTGTGGCCTTCGCCGATCACCTGACCCTGGGGGTTGACCAGCACGCAACCCACACGCGGGTTGGGTGAAGTGAGGTAGAGGGCTGACTCGGCCAAGGCCAGCGCACGCTGCATGTGCAAGGCATCGGTGGCTGAAAAGCTGGGGGGCGGTGGCGCGGTCATGGTGGGAGATTATGGCGCTCGCCCCCAGCATGCAGCGCCTGTGCGCTGGGTGCTGGCATTGCCTTTTCGCCCTGCACTGTCCAGCCACAGGGCGCCGCAAGGGTCCAGGGTCTGGTCGCCCACGGGTTTGGCCCACAGCACATAGGCCTGAGGGTCGGCCGTCGAGGCGCTGCGGGTATCGATGTCGAAACGATAGGGCAGGCCAGTCACTTGCGCCTGGGTGGGCGTGAGCGTGCTGGGGCGCTTGGTGGTGAGCAGGCTGCTCCAGTTCAGTTCCTGGGCAATCTGATGCAACTGCATCTGCGCTTGCTGGCGAAACTGCATTTGCCTGGCCTGTGCCCAGCGCGGCCACGCCCAGCTCATGAGCACCCCCGACAAGGCCAAAGCCACCAGGGTCTCGGTGAGGCTCCAGCCGGCCGGTTGCGGGCGCAAGGCTGGCCGCGCCTGGGTGAGGGTCCTCATGGCGACTCCAAACGCAGCAGCGACAACCATTCGCCTTGAACCGTGGGGGCTGATGCCACTTGTGGCAACCACCAGCCCTGCCAGACCTGTGGACCAGATGTCACGGTGATGCGAAAGACCAGCCTGGACCCGGCGGGGGTGGACTCCAGCCGCAGGGGCTCGATCCAGTACATCAGCGGCCAGGGCGATTCGGTGGTGGGCGGCAGGCTCACCCCATCGAGGCGGCGTGTCCAGCTCTGCGGGTCTTGTGCCTGGGTCAATTCGGTGCACAGCCCCTGGTGACACTGGTTGGGCATGGCGGTGGACCAGGCCGTTTGCCACTGACTCAAGTCGCCGGGGATGAACAAGGCTTGAACCGGCAGGGGTGTTGGAGCAGGGCTCACCTGGGCGGGATGACGGGCATCGGTGCGGGGCGCATGGATGTCCCGCAAGGCCGCTTGCAAGCCCACCCAAGCCCATTCGCGCTGGCGCAAGCCATCCAGCCGGGCTTGCACAGATGCCGTTTGTTGCGTCACCGTGTGCTGCAAAGCGAGGACCAGCATGCCCAGCAAGCTGGCGATCATCAGGGACTGCGGCAGCACCATGGCGTTGGGCCTGGATCACAGCACAGGACGCTGGCCATGCCAGCGCGCAATCAGTTGCCAGCGGTCACGCACAGGACCAGGGCTGCTGGGCAGGGCGCACGCCAGCGCGGTGGTGCCGCCCTCAAGGCCTGCCCAAGCCGTGGTGGATTCGGGCGAAGTACGCCAGCACACGCGCAAGGCTGCGATTGCCTCGCCAGTGTGGGCGGGTGAAAGGGTTTGCCATTGCCAGGTCTGGGGGGCCTCGCTCACGCGAACCGCCACCTGGATGGTCCAGCCCCGGATGCCGCCCCACAGGGTTTGACGGAGATTGCCCGCATGCAGAGGGTTATGGCAGAGCAAGCGATCGGGACTGGACCAAGCATAGGCATCGATGTGCTGGGCCTCTTGCGCCGCGCCGCCTTGGCAATTGAGGGGCGTGTTGAGGGTGGCATGGGCAAATTGCCAGGGGCCTTGTCGGGCATCGGGTGTCGACAGCGCAGGCCAGGGCGCGCGCAAGGTCCACCCACCCGTCGAGAGCCTCAGCGCCTCGGGTGCGCCCGCGCGTTGCAGGCGTTGGCCCACACTGTGCCTGGCGATGACCTCGGTGTCAGACCAGGCCTGCACGCTGCGCAGCCGTTCACTGGCTTGCTGGGTTTGCCACAAGGCCAGCAAGCCCCCGGTGAAGAGCCAGGCGGCCAGGGCTAAACCCAGGCTGGCATCGAGCAGGCCCCAAGCCGCACTGCACGCGGTCAAGCAGGCAGGGGTTTTCATGGTGACCCCACGAGGCGCAGGCTGGTCATGGTGTCGCCACTGCCCCAGCGCAGCTGCCAGGCGCCCAGGGGCAATTCCAGCGGGCTCACCCCCGCTTGCCAGGACAGGGGGGCGCCGGTGGACCATTCGAGCTGAGCTTGCGGCAGGGTCTGGCTCACGGCCTGTCGGATCCACAGGGCTAGTGACGGGTGCCATTCGGCCAGATTGCAGGCTTGCGTGGTGCAGGGGTTGGCAGAGGCTGGCCCTTGGCCTTGCCAGTCTGAGAGGATGCTGCCGCTTTGCGCACTGGCCGTGCGCATGCGGGGGTGCGTGGATGTGCAGGCTTTGATCATGTGCTGCACCCCGAGCCGGATTGCCAGCGCCAACGACCCGTGTTGGACACGCAGACGGTGAGGGACGTGAGCTTGCCCTGGGACAAGGCGGGCGACCACACCACGCGCATGGCGCCCATGCGCCAGCGGCCTTGCGCGTCAAAGCGCCAGGCGGCTTGAGCCAGCGAGGCTTGCATGCGCAGGGTGGGCGAGAGGTCGCGCTGGCGCAGAAGGATGTCGGTGGGCAGTTGGGTCGAGGCCGGGCGAAGCACTTGCCAACCACAGGACCAGTCTGGACCCGGTGGGGCGGGTGCGGTGCTGGCCGTTGCCGCGCAGGCCAGGGGGCGCAGATCGATGGGTTCGGCCAGGCGCAAGGCTTGCCACTGTGCCCATTGGGCATCGGCCATGAGGAGTTGGGCGCGAGCCTTGAGCTGGGTCTGGGTCAGGGCGTTTTGCCAAGTGGGCAAGGCCATGCTCCCCAGCAGCCCCAGCAGGGCCAAGCCCATGAGGACATCTGAAAGCGACATGTGCCCATGTTGGGCTTAAACCGGGGTGGTGTGGTGTGATGCATGCACCCCAGAATGCAGGGGCTGGATCACAAGCTGTGGGTCAGCGGCGGAACTCTTCGACCAGGGTTTTGAATTCGTCGATGTCTTCAAAGCTGCGGTAGACGCTGGCAAAGCGGATGTAGGCCACCTTGTCGAGTTTTTTCAGCTCCCGCATCACCAACTCGCCCAGCCGGGCTGAGGGGATTTCACGCTGCCCGTAGGACAGCAGTTTTTCCTGGATGCGTTCTTGCGCGGCATCAACCTGTTCGGTGCTCACCGGGCGCTTGCGCAAGGCCAGTTGCATGGATGAGCGCAGCTTGGTGGCGTCGAACTCAATGCGACGCCCGTCTTTTTTGACAATGGCCGGATAGGTGACATCGCTGCGTTCGTAGGTGGTGAAGCGTTTGTCGCATTCCACGCATCGGCGGCGGCGGCGAATCACGTCGCCCTCTTCGCCCACCCGCGTTTCGACCACCTGGGTCTCGGGGTGAGCGCAAAAGGGACACTTCATGCCTTAACCATACACAGGAAAGCGTGCGGTGAGTTCGCTCACGCGGGCGCGCACCGCAGCGATGTGGGCTTCGTCGCGGGGCTTTTCCAGCACATCGGCCAGCAGGTTGGCCGTGAGGCGGGCTTCAGCCTCCTTGAAGCCACGCGTGGTCATGGCGGGGGTGCCCACGCGAATGCCGCTGGTGACCATGGGTTTTTCAGGGTCGTTGGGGATGGCGTTCTTGTTGATGGTCATGTGGGCTTGGCCCAGCACGCTCTCGGCTTCCTTGCCGGTGATGCCCTTGGCGCGCAAGTCCACCAGCATCACGTGGCTTTGTGTGCTGCCGCTGACGATGCGCAAGCCCCGCTCGGTGAGGGTTTGCGCCATCACTTGCGCATTGAGGATGACTTGCTGCTGATAGGCCTTGAAGGTGGGCGTGAGGGCTTCCTTGAAGGCCACGGCCTTGGCGGCGATCACATGCATGAGCGGACCACCCTGCAAGCCAGGGAAGACGGCGCTGTTGATGGCTTTTTCGTGCTCGCTCTTCATGAGGATGATGCCGCCTCGTGGACCGCGCAGGCTTTTGTGGGTGGTGGAGGTCACCACGTCGGCATGGGGAACCGGGTTGGGATAGACCCCAGCGGCCACCAGGCCGGCATAGTGCGCCATGTCAACCATGAAGATGGCACCCACGTCTTTGGCCACTTTGGCAAAGCGCGCAAAGTCGATGTGCAACGAATAGGCCGAGGCGCCAGCAATGATGAGCTTGGGCTTGCTCTGGTGAGCCAGCCGCTCCATGGCGTCGTAATCAATGGCTTCCTGGGCATTGAGGCCGTAGGAGACCACGTTGAACCACTTGCCGCTCAGGTTCAGGGGCATGCCGTGGGTGAGGTGACCCCCTTCGGCCAGCGACATGCCCATGATGGTGTCACCCGGCTTGAGGAAGGCCAAAAACACCGCCTGATTGGCCGACGCGCCGCAATGCGGCTGCACGTTGGCGGCATCGGCGCCAAAGAGTTCTTTGACGCGGGCGATGGCGAGCAACTCGGCCACATCCACATGTTCGCAACCGCCGTAATAGCGTTTGCCAGGGTAGCCTTCGGCGTATTTGTTGGTGAGCTGCGAGCCTTGTGCCGCCATGACGGCAGGGGAGGCGTAGTTCTCGCTGGCAATCAGCTCGATGTGATCTTCCTGACGGCGGTTTTCGGCCTCGATGGCGGCCCACAGCTCGGGATCGGTTTGTGCAACCAGGGTTTGACGTGAATACATGTGGCAGTCCTGTTCAAGGTGAACCCAGCGCAATGGCAGGGCTGCCCAGGCGAACGGCTCAACACCCGCAAGGGGCGGCGTGCTCCCCAGTGGTTGACCAAGCCCGTGGGCTTGCATTCCACGTCAGGCCGCGAGGCCCTATCGCCAGTTGCACGCGGGTGCCAGTGTATCAGCGCCACCCCAAGCCGCCGGGGTGCGGGCGAGGCCTCAGGAGCCTGATTCGGGCGGTGTGGCCGTCTGGATGAGGTGCAGCCATTCCATCAGCGCACGCCAGGTCTGCTCGCCCCAGCTCTCCACCCCTTGCGCCACGCTTTCTTGCAGATAGGGCGTGACGGGCTCGGGCACTTGCTTGGCCAATGTGCTGGCTTGCACCAAGCGCTGGTATTCCGCGAGGACTTTATTGACGTACAGCTCGTCCTCGCCGGGCGCATATTCGCCCGAATAGAGCTTGAGCCCTTCGCGCACCGTGCCAGCCATGAGCAAACTGTCCTTGAGCACCGCCAAACCCATGCGGACATTGGACAGGGGGTCAAAACTGGCCATGGCACCGCCATAAGCCGAGGTGCGCGAGCTGGCCTGTTCGGGCTGGTATTGCATCAGGCCCAACTTGCCGCTGGGGCCTTGGAAGAAGGGGTTGAAGTTGGAATCCACGGCAATCACTGCGATCACCAGCCAGGGATCCACCTGGTTTTTGGGAGCGACATCAAACACATCGGAGACGATGGCGCTCAAGGGCTCAGGCGCGACACGGTATTTGCGAGCCAGCCATTGCACCAGGCGGGCTTGCTGGCTGGGCAAGTCGCGCGGGTTGGCCGCAGTCACGCGCTCGAGCACGGGCGAATCCCCTAAAAGGTGAAAGGGCACATAGGCCTCAAACTGCAACCAATTGAGCAACTGCGCCTGACTGGCTTGTCGCCATTGCGGCTGGATGCTGAAGGTGAGGAAGGTGACAAAAAACAGCATGCCAATCATGGCCAGGCTGTTGTGCGTGGACATCATGAAGCCGCTGGTGAGGTCAGAGCCCACAACCCTCAGGTGGCGGGCCAGTGATGTCATCCATTTCATGGGGTGATCCAATCGAAAAACGCATTTTAGGTGGACTGCTGCTGGCCTCTGACGCGACGGACTCTGTCACAGCCCGCGGCTTGCACCCATAATTCCGCCTGTAACGGACCCCTGACCATGACTGCTGAAGACCCCCAACACGCCCCCGCTTCCCTCCAAGACCTCAATGCACTGACCTCGGGTGCGTTCTCGGCCACCCAATCCCAGGAACGCACCGCTTTGCTCAAGGCCTGGCTGCAAACCCAGCCTGCGCTGGGCGATCTGGTCAAAGTGCACCGCGAGATGAGCGGGCGCGACAAGGGGGCAGCCAAGGTGCTCAAAGAGGCCATGGATGCCCTCAAGCGTGAACACCATCAGGAAGAGTTGGCCAGCGAGTGGTCTGACAAAGCCCAGCAGGTGTTGGCCCAGCATCCCTTTGTGATGGGCGATGCCCTGGCCTGGATCCGCGATGCGGCCAAAGCCGGTGCCCCCTTGTCCAAGGAGCCCTTGGCCACGCTCAAGGCCCAACTCTCTGAGCGCATCAAGTCGGTGGAGGACTTGCAACAGCAATGCATGGTGCAGCGCGAAGGTGTGCACCTGCTCATGCAGCGCATGGACAACCTGAGCGCACGCGAATGGGTGCATGCGCAGGCTGGCCTGGCTGCGGTGAAAGAAGACGTGGCGCAAGCCGTCAAGGCGCTGGACCAGTTGGTCCATCACGCCGACTGGCCGCATGTGGATTTGCGCTTTCCGCCGCAGGTGGAGCAATCCCGGCAATTGCTCTGGGCCGCCTGGCAGGCCTTTGACGAAGCAGGGCACATTGCCCACACCGCCGAGCAAGATCCGCAAGCCCCTTTGCCCGCAGTGCCGGCATGGGCTGAATCCATCGAGCGCCTGAGAAACCCCGCGGCTGCCGCAGCACAGCCCACACCCCAAGCGGCGCCCACCCCCACCAGCCCGGCGGCGGCCAAACCCGAGCCCACCCCAGAGGAAATCGCTCAACGGCAAGCCGTCCATGCCCAGCGCCTGGAGTTGCTGCAGCAAGCTCAGGCGCTCACGCGCTGGGTGGCCAAGCCCACCGAATCCAAACCCGATGCCGAGCCTGCCCCTCAGGCTTCAGCCCCTGAAGAGACCCCTGCCGAGCCTCCTGCCGAGCCTCCTGAGGCTCCCGCCCAGACGCCAGCCGAAGCAGGCTCCGAAGCCACTCCGGGCACCAGCGACGGCCACTGGGAGGCCGCCCTGCCACTGCGCCAGATCCAGCAGCAGCTGCGAGCCCTGCGTGAAGCCTGGAAGGCGCTGGATCACCAGGCTCCTGTTCATCATGGCTTGTGGCGTAAATTTGATCAGGCCTGCAACCGCGCCTATCCCTTTGTGAAATCCTGGTTGGGTGAGATCAAGGAACAAAACCAGTCGCACTTGGCGCAACGCGAAAGCCTGATCCAAAGCGTGCAGGACTGGACGGCCAAGCTGGGCGACGCGCCCGACTGGAAGCAGGTGCAGCGCGATCTGAACCAGTTTGTCGAGCAGTGGCGGCATTGCGGCCACCTCAATGAAAAGGCGTTCAGCCAAATCCTGCCGCGCTGGAAAGCCGCCCTCAAAGCTGCCGAGGCCCCCTTGCATGCGGTCACGCGCGACAACATCGCCGAGCGCAAGCGCTTGATCGACGAAGCCAAGGCCTTGAGCGAACAGACCCCGCTGCCCATCGATGCCATCAAGGACTTGCAATCACGCTGGCAGCAGGTGTCGCAGCACATCGCCATCGATCGCCGACTGAGCCAAAAACTCTGGGAGGCCTTTCGCCAGCCCATTGACGAGGCCTTTGCCCGCAACCCCAAACCCGCGCGCCATGCCGCCCGTCCAGCCGCTGGCTCACGCGCGCCCCTGAGCCCGCACGAACAAGCGGTCATGGCGGCCACGCAAGCCTTGGAGCAAGCGATTGCCGAGCGCGATGCCTCGCGCATCCAGGCTGCCCGCGATGCCTTGCAGGCCGCCTTGCGCCCGCCCGCTGCCCAGGCCGCCCCCACTGCGGCACCCGCACCAGCGATGCAAGCTCCGGCAGAAGCGGGTGATGTGGCCGATGTGACGGAGGGAGAAGCAGCGCCTGCAGCGACCCAAGCCGCCGAAATGTCAGAGGCCGCGCCAGCGGCCGAAGCCCCCGTGGTCAAGCCTGCCCCAGCGCCCGCCCCCAAGCGGGTGGTGGCCGTGCGCGGTGATGATCGCCACAAGACCGAACGGGCGGCCACCGAAGGCCATCGCCGTGATCGACCCCAGGGGCCAGGCCGCGCCTTTGGCCGCGACGGTGAAGCGCGAGGTCCTCGCTTGTCCGATGCCGTGTTTGGAGCACAGCGCCAGGCACTGGAAAAAGCCGACAAGGCCATGCGCATGCTCAGTGCCCAAGCCCATGGCGAGCATCTGCGTCAGTTGATGCACAGCTGGCAAGCCCGAGATGCCGAGCAATTGCCCTCGGCCAAGGAGTTGGGCAAAGGCCTGGAATCGGCCAAATGGCAAGCCTGGAAGACCGCAGTGGCGTCGCCAGCCAAAGCCGTGGATGCCACCCCCTGGATTCGTTTGGACATTGCAGCGGGCTTGCCCACGCCAGCGAGCGACCAGGCCCAGCGGCGCGCCTACCAGTTGCAGTTGCTCACCCAGCGCCATGCCGCCACGCCCGAGCAGACCTGGCCCGATGAGGTGGCCAAGGTGCTGGCCTCGGCGCACAGCGAGGCCGGTGAAAAGCGCTTGCAGGACGCGCTCAAAGTCCTGCTGGCGCGACGTTGATCCGTTCGTAACCCTGGGCACGCCAGCGCAAGACCTGCGCGCGTGCGGGTCTGGCCTGGTCCACATCCCAATCGCTGAGCACGTGGCGCATGAGGCCTTGCCCCAGGTCCTGGTCAGCGGGTTGGTGCGTGTGGCCATGAACCAGGTGTTGGCAACCATGAGCTTGCAACTGAGCGCGTGCCAGCGCCAGATCCACATCAGCCCATTGCGTGCGTTGCGCCTGGGTGGCCTGGCTTTGCTCGCGCATGTGGCGTGCCGCGTTCAAGCGCTCGTTCAAGTCCTGCGACAAAAAACGGCTTTGCCACGCCACACTGCGAACCTCGTTGCGAAAGGCCATGTACCCGGTGTCGCTCAGGCACCAGGCATCACCATGGGTGACGAGGCAGCGGCCAAACGCAGCGATCACCACCGAGGGGTCTTTCAAGGCCTGCCAGCCCAGCGCCTGGTGGACTTGTTCGCCGACTAAAAAGTCGCGGTTGCCACAGACCCAGGCCACGGGCGACTGGCTGCAGGCTTGCGCCAGGGCTTGCATGCAGTTGCGCTCAAAGCCCGCCTCGGCATGCGAGAGCCAATCGTCCCCAATCCACACCTCAAACAGATCCCCCAGCACCACCAGGGGCGCAGGCTCGCGCTGTGCGAGGAAGTCAAACAATGCCTGCGCGGTGCGCGGCGTCGTGGCCTGCAGGTGCAGGTCGGAGATGAAATCCACGTGATCGCACGGCCCCGTGAGCCAGCTCATGGGGGTCATGTCGTGCGAGCTCATGGGCTGGCGGGGAAGGCGACGCTGGAGGAATTCAAGGCGCTTGGGGGCGCTTTAGCGGGCCTTGGCGGTGTCGATGACCACGGGCTCTTTGGGCACATCGTCATGAAAGCCGCTGCGACCTGTTTTGACCTGGCGAATGGCATCGACGACATCGGTGCCTTCGATCACACGGCCAAACACCGCATAACCCCAGCCTTGGCGCGAGGGGGCCGTGTGGTTGAGGAAGTCGTTGTCGCCCACGTTGATGAAAAACTGTGCCGATGCCGAATGCGGATCAGAGGTTCTCGCCATGGCGATGGTGTAGCGGTCATTGCGAAGCCCATTGTTGGCCTCGTTGGTGATGGGGTCCAGGGTGGGCTTTTGCGACATGTCTTCGGTGAAGCCACCGCCTTGGATCATGAAGCCATCGATCACGCGGTGAAAAATGGTGCCGTCGTAGTGGCCACTGTTGACGTAGGCCAGAAAGTTATCGACGGTGGCCGGGGCTTTGTCGTGGTCCAGTTCCAAGGTGATGGTGCCATGACCGCGAATCTGCAAGTCAATGATGGGGTTGCTCATGTACGACCTTTCTGAACAGAGGCTTTGAGGATGGTCACCGTTTGCTTGGGCACATCGGTGGGGAAGGGACCGGCAGACCCGGTGGGGATTTGAACCAGGCGTTGAACGACATCCATGCCCGTGACCACACGGCCAAACACGGTGTAGCCATACAGCTGGGGCGAGTTCAGCAGTTGAGATCGCGGCACGTTGCGATAGACACGGCCCCGGTGCGTGAACTCGGGCACCGGGTCACCTGGCGGGATGAGCACGGGGTCAAGAAAGTCGTTGTTGGCCACGTTGATGAAGAACTGGGCGGTGGCCGATTGCGGGTCGTTGGTTCTGGCCATGGCAATCGTGCCGATCTGGTTGCGCAAGCCCGCTTGCAAGGCTTGGCGGCCTTCGTGCTCCACAGGGGGGCGGGTGGGCTTTTCGCGCAGCTGGGCGTCAAAGCCGCCCGCTTGCGCCATGAAGTTGGGGATGACGCGATGAAAAATCGTGCCGTTGTAGTGACCCTCGTTCACGTAGCGCAAAAAGTTCGCCACCGTCTTGGGCGCGTGCTCGGGTGCAAGCTCGAGCACGATGGTGCCCAAGTTGGTTTCCAGCACCACGCGCGGCGCGGCCTCGGAGGTTTGCGCAAGCAGGGGGCGCGATGCGATCAGGCCACCCAGGCACAGCGCTGCCCGTGTGAAGGTGCGGCGCAGCATGGCGCGCGCGGGGGTTGGCGCAGGGGTAGACATCAGGGCAAATCCTTGAGGGCTTGAATGGGGGCTTGCAGCGATTCAACCTTGCGTTGCAAGCGGGCGTTGCCGGGTTCTGCGGCTTTGAGCTTGCGGTATTGGGCATCGGCCATGCGCAGCCACACATCGGCGAGGTTTTCCTGCGCCATGCGATTGTTGGGGTTGGCGCGCAAGGCCAGCTCAAAGCGTTCACGGGCTTCAGACAACTGGTTTTTCTTGGCAAGCAAGACGCCCAGGTTGTTTTGTGGCTCGGAGAGCTCAGGGTGATCCTGGGTCAGTGCGACGTAGAGCTCTTGGGCTTGCTCAGGCTGGTTGAGTTGCTCAAAGATGACCGCCCGCTGGAACTTGAGGTTGGGGTCGTTGGGGTAGATTTTGAGTTGCTTGTCCACCACCTTCATGGCTTCTTCTGGCGCGCCGCGCTTGAGCCATTGCTGGATGGTTTCGGCCACGCTCAAAGGTTTGGGCATGGTCGATTGCGCATGAGCCGGCACGCCCGCCAGCAGCGAGCACAGTGTCAACACAGCAAGACAGTTCAAGCTTCTCATCGAGCGAATAAAATCTTGGTCAAGAAAGTGATTCACCCAAGGCTTGGGTGGATATACTGGTTCATTCTAGGTCAGGCCCTTCGCCGCGTACCTGTACTCCTCCAATTTTGTTTTCCCATGGCACTTCGGATTTACGACAGCCTTGAACGCCAAGTGCGTGAGTTTGCGCCCCTGGAGGCCGGTCATGTGCGCATGTATGTCTGCGGCATGACGGTGTATGACCTGTGCCACCTGGGTCATGCGCGCTCCATGATTGCCTTTGATGTGGTGCAGCGCTGGCTCAAGGCCAGTGGCTTCAAAGTCACCTTCGTCCGCAACATCACCGACATCGACGACAAGATCATCCAGCGCGCCGTCGCCAATGGCGAAACCATCCATGCGCTCACCGCCCGCATGATCGAAGCCATGCACCAGGATGCCGATGCCCTGGGCGTCGAGCGTCCCACCCATGAGCCCCGAGCCACCGACTACGTGCCCCAAATGCAAGCCCTCATTGCCCAGTTGCAAGACAAGGGTTTGGCCTATCGCGGCCAGGGCGGCGACATGCTTTATTCGGTCCGCCGCTTTCCCCACTACGGCAAGCTCTCTGGCAAATCCCTCGATGAGTTGCAAGCGGGCGAGCGCGTGGCCGTTCAGTCCGACAAGCAAGACCCCCTGGACTTTGTGCTGTGGAAAACAGGCAAGTCCGACGAGCCCCCCGAAGCCCAATGGGACAGCCCCTTTGGCAAAGGCCGCCCCGGCTGGCACATCGAATGCTCGGCCATGAGTTGCGCCTTGTTGGGCACGACCTTTGACATCCACGGCGGTGGCGCCGACTTGCAGTTTCCTCACCACGAAAACGAAATCGCGCAAAGCGAAGGCGCTCATGGCCAAACCCTTGCCCGCTACTGGATGCACAACGGATTCATCAATGTGGATGACGAAAAAATGTCCAAAAGCCTGGGCAACTTCTTCACCATCCGCGATGTGCTCCAGCGTTATGACGCCGAGACGGTGCGCTTCTTTGTCGTGAGAAGCCACTACCGCAGCCCCCTCAATTACGCCTTGAGCCATTTGGACGATGCGCGCGCCGCCCTCAAGCGTCTCTACACCGCCCTCGATGCCGTGCCCCCGCAGGTCGGCTTTGTCATTGATTGGAATCACCCCGTTGCCCACAGTTTCAAGCAGGCCATGAACGAAGACTTTGGCACGCCCGAGGCCGTGGCCCAGTTGTTTGAACTCGCCTCCGAAGTCAACCGCAGCCGCTTGGCCGCAGACAGTGCCTTGCTCAAGGCCTTGGGTGGTGTGCTGGGTTTGCTGCAAGACGATCCCCAGCATTTCCTGCAGGCTGGGGTTGGCCTGGGCGAAGACCACATCCAGCAACGCATCCAGGCGCGAGCAGCGGCCAAGGCCGCCAAAGACTTTGCCCAAGCGGATGCCATTCGCAAGGAGCTGGCCGATCAGGGCATCGTGCTCAAAGACTCGCCTTCGGGCACGACCTGGGAGAAAGCCTGATGCCCACTAAGCCCCAGATCATCGAGCAAGTGCCACCCTACTGGGAGGAGGCTTGCAAGTACCTGATGAAAAAGGATCGCGTCATGCGACGCCTCATCCCCCAGTTTGGCGATGCCTGCCTGGCTTCGCGGGGTGACGCCTTTGTCACGCTGGCGCGCAGCATCGTTGGGCAACAAATCTCCGTCAAGGCCGCGCAATCGGTGTGGGATCGCTTCATTGCCTTGCTGCCCAAAAAAATCACGCCAGCCAGTGTGCTCAAGCTGCGCATCGACGACATGCGGGGCGCAGGCCTCTCGGCGCGCAAGGTGGAATACCTGGTGGACCTGGCCATGCACTTTTCGGATCGCCTGGTGCACGTCAACCAATGGGGCAGCATGGACGACGAGGCGGTGATTGCCGAACTCGTGGCCATTCGCGGCATTGGCCGATGGACCGCCGAGATGTTCCTGATCTTTCACTTGATGCGCCCCAACGTGCTGCCTTTGGACGATCTGGGTCTCATCAAGGGAATCAGCCAAAATTACTTCTCAGGTGAAGCGGTGAGCCGCAGCGACGCGCGCGAAGTGGCCCAGGCCTGGGATCCCTATCGCAGTGTGGCCACGTGGTACATGTGGCGTTCGCTGGATCCATTGCCTGTCACCTACTGATTGCCTCTCACTCAACGGAGATCCCTGTGGCCAAGAAAGTGTTTCTGGATTTTGAGCAACCCATTGCCGATCTCGAAGACAAGATCGAGGAGCTGCGCTATGTGCAGGGCGAGTCGGCGGTGGACATCTCCAACGAAATTGACCAGCTCACCAAAAAGAGCGTCAAGCTCACCAAGGACATCTACGCCAACCTCACGCCTTGGCAAATCACCAAGATCGCGCGCCACCCTGAGCGGCCCTACACCCTGGATTACATCAACGAGCTCTTCACCGATTTTGTGGAGATGCATGGCGACCGCCATTTCTCTGACGACTTGAGCATCATTGGCGGCATGGCCAGGCTCAACGGCACAGCTTGTATGGTGATTGGTCATCAAAAAGGGCGCGACACCAAAGAGCGCACCCTCAGGAACTTTGGCATGACCCGCCCCGAGGGCTATCGCAAGGCCTTGCGCCTCATGAAGACCGCCGAAAAATTCAAGCTCCCCGTGTTCACCTTTGTGGACACCCCTGGCGCCTACCCCGGCATCGATGCCGAAGAGCGCGGCCAGAGTGAAGCCATTGGCCGCAACATCTACGAAATGGCTCAACTCGAAGTGCCCATCATCTCCACCGTCATTGGTGAAGGCGGCTCGGGTGGGGCACTGGCGATCAGCGTGGCCGATCAGGTTCTGATGCTGCAATACGCCGTGTTCTCGGTCATCAGCCCCGAAGGCTGCGCCTCCATTTTGTGGAAGACCGCCGAGCGGGCATCCGATGCCGCCGAGGCCTTGGGCATCACCGCGCACCGACTCAAAGCCCTGGGGCTGGTCGACAAAATCATCAACGAGCCAGTGGGGGGCGCACACCGCGACCTCAAACAAATGGGAGCCCAACTCAAGCGAGCCCTGGGCGAAGCCTTGCGGCAGGTGGATGACTTGAGTGTCAAGGCTTTGCTTGAACGCCGCTACGAGCGCTTGCAGGCCTATGGGCGATTCAACGACACCAAAGCCGCCTGAGGCCGCGGGGGCATCAACGTCAGCGCCCCCATCACCGCCATGGGCTGGCGCTTCATGGACGGCCTACACGCCTGCGCTACCCTTGGCCGTGGCGTTCAGCGGAGGCGCCGACTCCACCGCCATGCTGCTGGCATGTCATGCGCGCTGGCCTGGGCAAGTGCATGCCCTTCACATCAACCATGGCTTGCAAGCCGCTGCCGCCGAGTTTGAAGCGCACTGCAAGCACTTGTGCCAGCAACTGGGCGTGCCCTTGTGGTGTGACCGCGTTCACATCGACCTGCACAAGGGCGATAGCCTGGAACAAGCGGCACGGCTGGCGCGCTACGAGGCCCTGGCGCGATTGGCTGGGCAAGCGGGTGTGCAGCAGGGCAGCGTCGTTGTGGCTCACCATGCCGATGACCAAGTGGAAACCGTGTTGCTGGCCTTGTTGCGCGGCGCAGGGTTGCCTGGCCTGGCGGCCATGCCCGAGCGGTTTGAGCGTCACGGCGTGCGCTTCGATCGCCCCTGGTTGCACGTCCATGCTCAGGACATTCGCAGCTGGTTGCGCAGCACCGGTCAAGCCTGGGTGGAGGATCCCAGCAACGACCAACTGGCCCACACCCGCAATCGCATTCGTCATGCGCTCGCGCCTGTGCTCGATGCCCACTTTCCCGCGCATCGGCAAACCCTCGCACGCAGCGCCCGTCATGCCGCCCAGGCGCAAGGCCTGCTGCGTGAAGTGGGCGAGCAGGATTTGAAGGCGTGTGGCTTGCCACCCCGCATCAAGGATTTGCAAGCCTTGAGCCCAGCTCGCTTGGCCAATGCGCTGCGCGTGTGGCTCAAAGGCCTGGGGCTACGCGTCAACACAGCGCAGCTCGATGAACTCATGTCGCAAGTGCAGGCCTGCACCACGCAAGGTCACCACATCGAACTCAAGGTGGGCGAGGGACGGGTTGTCAGACAGGCCGAGGTGTTGGTTGGCTACAATCTGCCCCTTTCCACGGGGCGCAAATAGCCCCGACACATCAAGCATCATTCACATGGCTCTCATCGTTCACAAATATGGTGGCACCTCCATGGGGTCCACCGAGCGCATTTCGCAAGTGGCCAAACGCGTGGCCAAATGGGCAAGGGCAGGGCACCAGATGGTGGTCGTGCCTTCGGCCATGAGCGGCGAAACCAACCGCCTGCTGGCGTTGGCCAAAGCATTAAGCCCTGCTCAAGTCACCCAAGACCACCTGCGCGAACTCGACATGCTGGCCGCCACTGGCGAGCAAGCCTCCTCGGCCTTGTTGGCCATTGCCCTGCAAGCCGAGGGCATGCCCGCCATCAGCTATGCAGGCTGGCAAGTGCCGGTGCGCACCAACGATGCCTATACCAAAGCTCGCATCGAGTCGATTGACGACCAGCGTGTGCGTGCCGACCTCAATGCAGGCAAGGTGGTCATCATCACCGGCTTTCAGGGCGTGGACGATGCCGGCCACGTCACCACCCTGGGGCGTGGTGGCTCCGACACCTCGGCAGTCGCAGTGGCTGCCGCCCTCAAGGCCAACGAATGCCTGATCTACACCGACGTCGATGGCGTCTACACCACTGACCCCCGTGTGGTGCCCGAGGCGCGCCGCCTCAAGACCGTGAGCTTTGAAGAGATGCTTGAGATGGCCTCCCTGGGCAGCAAGGTTTTGCAGATCCGCTCGGTGGAGTTTGCTGGCAAGTACAAAGTGCCCCTGCGCGTGCTCTCCAGCTTCACACCCTGGGACATTGACATTCATGAGGAAGCCGCGTCCGGCACCCTCATCACTTTCGAGGAAGATGAACAAATGGAACAAGCTGTTGTGTCCGGTATTGCTTTCAACCGAGATGAAGCCAAGATTTCGATCATGGGCGTGCCCGACAAGCCCGGCATCGCCTACCAGATCCTGGGTGCTGTGGCGCAGGCCAACATCGAGGTGGACATGATCATTCAAAACATCAGCAAAGACGGTAAAACCGACTTCAGCTTCACCGTGCACCGCAACGACTATGCCCGTGCCATGGATTTGCTCAAGGCCCATGTATTGCCCTCGCTAGGCGCGCCCGAGGTCATGGGCGACGCCAAGATCTGCAAGGTGTCCATCGTGGGCATTGGCATGCGCAGCCACGTGGGTGTGGCCAGCAAGATGTTCCGTTCGCTCAGTGAAGAGGGCATCAACATCCAGATGATTTCCACCTCAGAGATCAAGACTTCGGTGGTGATCGACGAGAAATACATGGAGTTGGCCGTGCGGGCTTTGCACAAGGCCTTTGACCTGGACCAGAATCAGGCATAATTTTCACTACGGAAACGTGACCGAGAGGCCGAAGGTGCTCCCCTGCTAAGGGAGTATGGGGTGTTGAGCCCCATCGAGGGTTCGAATCCCTCCGTTTCCGCCAGACAAACCAGAAAGCGCCCTCGGGCGCTTTCGTATTTCTTCCCCTCAAATACCAAGCGCGCTCAGCTCACCCCTTAGCCAGTGCCTCTTGCACAAAGTCCAGCCTGTCTTGGCCGAAAAACATCTTCGAGCCAACAAAGAATGTGGGCGCACCAAATGCACCTCTGGCCACCGAGGCCTCGGTGCGCGCCACCAAATCGGCTTTGACGGCGGGGTCTCCCGCCAGCGCCATGAACGCCTGTGGATCAAAGCCGGCCTCGGTGAGCACGGATTCAATCTCGGCGGCATCGTTCAAATTGCGCTGATCGACCCAGATGGCCTTGAATGCGGCATCCACATAGCGCCTGAAGTCATTGGGTTGGTGCATGAGCAACCCGCATGCGCCGCGCATCAGGGGCAAGGTCTGGATGGGGAAATGGGGATTCAAGACAAAGGGCGCGCCCCAGCGCTTGGCCCACCGCGCGAGGTCGGCCTGCATCCAGCGCCCTTTGGCAGGCACGCTCACCGGGCTGGCATTGCCCGTGGCTTTGAACACGCCGCCGAGCAGCATGGGATGCCATACCATCGTCGCACCCGCTTCATTCGCGATGCGATCCACTTGGGTGTACGCCAGGTAGGTGGCCGGGCTGACAAAGTCGAAATGGAATTCCAGGGTCTTGTTGCTCATCGTTCTACTCCTTGACTGCATCCAAGCAAGCGTTTCTTGGTGATGGGATAGTATGCCCTCGCAAGCAAGCAAGGATGTAGCCGATGACCATCTGGCGCAGTGGGCCAGGACGGCCCGTGGCAAAAAGATTTTTTATCGCTGTTTGAGGTGGCCACCCAACTGTGACTGCAGCATCAGTCTGCGCGACTGATCTTCGCCGAAATGTCCTTCAAGCCGCTGTCAAAGGATTTGCCCAGAGCGTTTGGCAATAGTCCTTTTCAGAAGGTTGCATTGCAAAAAATTAAACTCAAATCATCAAAAAACTGGACAAACGAAGTGAAGCATTTTTGGTCCACGCTATTGGCGTTGTGCATGCTTTCTGGGGCTGCACAAGCTGCCGAAGAAGAGTTGGCTGAACTCAAGGTGCAATTGCCTTGGATCCATCAGAGCCAGTTCACAGGGTTTTATGTCGCCCAGATGCGCAATCACTTCAAGAAAGAAGGCCTATCGGTCAAGCTCATTGAAGGCGGCCAGGGCATGAATGCAGGCGAGGTCTTGCGGGATGGCAAAGCGGACGTCGCCATCGTCGGTTTGGGCGGAGCATGGCTGGCATCCAAACCAGATGGCTATCACATCACCAACATCGCACAGATCATCAGTGGCTCAGGCTATGTGGTGGTGTGCAGAAGAAGCACCGGCGTTTACGGCCCCAAAGACATGGCCGGGAAGAAATTCGGTGTGTGGGGCTATGACGAAAAACCGTTTGTTGAGGAGTTGCTCAAAAAGCTGTCGCTGCCACCGGATGCGGTCGAGTTCGTGATTCAAAAGCATGATGGCTCAGACCTGGTGAACAAACGAGTGGCATGTGCCACCTCCATGCTGTTTGACGAATACCTCAATGTCATTGAAATGGGGGTGCCCTACAGCGACCTGCTGGTGATCGAACCCAGCAAGTTTGACATTCCCGTTTTGCTCGACGGTGTTTATGTGGACTCCAGGCGCCTGGATGACCCTGCCTTTCGTGCCAAATTGGTGGGTTTTTTGAGGGCTTTGCGAGAAGGCTGGCGCGAGACGCGGGCAGCACCAACCCTGTCACTGGAATCGGTGCGGTCGGTTTCAAAGTCTTTTGACAAAGACCATCAACTCAAGGGGCTGGAGACCATGCTCACCTTGATTCCGTCTGAGCAGAAAAAATTTGGTTTGCTGGATCTCAACGCCCTGGACCTGGAATCGGACCGTTACATCCAGCAAGGCCTCAATGAAGAGACCTCGCCCAACAAGATTTGGACTCATCGCATCTGGAACGAGCTTCAAAAGCAAGATGGCACTGCGCCCACCTTCACCGTGGCCACCAAGCATTACCTCAAGAACATTTCACTCATGCCGCTGTTCAAGGTATTTGTCTACTTTGGGGTGTTCATCTATGCGCTCTCGGGTGTGTTGGAGGCCATCCATCGCAACTACGATTTGTGGGGGCGATTGATTCTGGCCTTCCTCTCGGGCATTGGCGGGGGCACCATCAGAGACCTGATCATCGGTGGCGAGCGGCTGCCCTTTTATTACGTCAAGGATCCAACTTATCCCGTGGGCATCTGTCTGGTGGTCTTATTCGCCTCCATCATCATCGCGTTTTTCCCCAAGGCCGATCAGAAAGACAAATTCAAGAAAGTCAAAAAGTATTCGGACATCATTGGGTTCTCATGCTTGGCTGTGGCCGGGGCGGTGTACTCCATCCTGGCCGATATGCCTTGGTATTGGGTGCCAGCCCTGGCGGCGCTCACCTGCGCGGGCGGCGGTGCGCTGCGTGACATCGTGATCAACCAAGAGCCTCACACTTTCAAGGGCGTGCTGTATGAAGAGGCTGCCGTCCTTGGCGGCTTTCTGATCGTGTTGGGCTTGGTGGTGGCCAATGCCTATGAATACACCCCTCTTCCGGTGTACATGACCATCATTGGTGCCACCTTGTTCATCATCAGCTTCAGGCTGCTGATCGACAAATTCAACATCATGTACCCGCAATTCATTTGCAGTAGAGAGGCAAGTCATGGTGCCGGTCATTGAGCCATAGGAGATCCATGGCCACCAATGGCGTTCCAGATGACCTCACCGACCCAGGCCGATTGGCTCAGGTCAAAGCCCGTGCGGACTGACACAGAGTTGTCATCTGCATGTCTTATGCTTGTCACATGACTGCTTCACAACTGCTGGCCGCCATTGATCTGGGCTCCAATAGCTTTCGTTTAGAGATCGGACGTTTGGATCACGATCAGATCCAGCGCGTTGAGTACCTCAAGGAAACCGTTCGATTGGGCAGTGGCTTGGACGAGGACCGCATCCTCTCCCAAACGTCCATGGAGAAGGGTTGGAGTTGTCTGGCCAGGTTCTCTGAACGGCTCCAAGGCATTCCTCCCAGCCAGGTGAGGGCGGTGGCCACGCAAACCTTGCGTGAAGCCCGCAACCGTGATGAATTTTTGTCGGTGGGCAGTCAAATCCTGGGCTTTCCCATTGAGGTGATCTCGGGCATGGAAGAGGGGCGCTTGATTTATCAGGGGGTTTCTCATTTGCTGCCCCAATCGGTCGAGCGCAGGCTCGTGATTGACATTGGCGGTCGCTCCACAGAGGTCATTGCGGGCGTTGGCTACACCCCCAACCAAGTCGCTTCATACCGTGTGGGAAGCGTGTCGTCGTCGATCAAACACTTCAAGTCTGGCGAGCTCTCTGCGCAAGCGTTTCACAAGGCCGAAGTTGCGGCTCAGGCCATCCTGGATGACGCATGGAGTCAATTTCCGAGGTCGGATTGGGACATCGTATACGGTGCATCTGGCACTGTGGGAGCGGTGGCAGATGTGCTCAATGCGAGTGGTTGGCCTGCTTCGCAAATCACACGCGAAGGCCTCAATTGGCTGACCAAGTGCTTGCTGCGTGCGGGGCATGTGGATCGCATCCAGATCGATGGCCTCAAGGAAGACCGCAGGGCGGTCATTGGCGGCGGCATCAGTGTGCTTCGTGCCGTCATGGATGTGCTGGGCATTGACACCATCGTGGTCGCTCAAGGTGCCTTGCGCCAGGGTCTGTTGTTTGACATGCTGGATCGCCATGTTGAAGCCAAGGATCAGCGGGAGGTATCCGTCAGGCGATTGCTTCATCGTTTCATGGTGGACCAGGAGCAGGCTCAGCGCGTGAATCAGGTGGCTCAGTTTTTCTTTGCTCAATTGGTGAAAGACGCGCCGCAGCATGAGCACCTCGATGCCAAGCGTAAATTGGCTTGGGCCGCGCAATTGCATGAAATTGGAAGCGCCATTTCCCATGCAGACCATCACAAACACGGTGCTTACATCATTGATCATGCCGAGGTGTTTGGATTCAGCGATGATGAATTGCACAGGCTGGGCATGCTCATCCTTGGGCAAAAAGGCAAATTGCGCAAGCTCGATGCCGACTGGTCAGATGAGCGGTTTTGCAGATTGCTGCTCTCGCTGCGTTTGGCCATCATTGTTTGTCATGCTCGCACCCTGCCGCAAGTTGATGCGCTCATGCTCACCCAGCATGCCCACCGCATGAGCTTCACATTGACGCTGCCTCAAGGTTGGGCAGAGCAATTTCCCCAGTCCACCCATTTACTGCAACTGGAGCAACAGGCCTGGGATAAGACCTCATGCTCATTCGAACTGCTGATGCTCTGAGGCTGCGGTCCTTGCGCTACTGAAGGCCGCCCACAATCTCCGGATTGATGACGGCATGAATGAGGATTTGCAGTTGCTGGTTTCTCTCTCTCGCCCTGAGCCACCAAACAGATGCTTTGCGCACCGCGCAGGCAGACGAGGGCAGTTTGGTGAGGCTCATGATGACATCGCCCATCCAGGGCTGGTGACCCACCAACAAGATCGACTGCTTGGGCGGGACGGTCATGTCAGCGTGCCACTTCACCAGGTCCAGCACGGCCTCTGCATTGGACTGCGGCCCCAGTTCCTCGCGAAACTTGAACTTGCGCTGCAAGGCCAGGGCGGTTTGTTCGGTGCGCCTTGCGGGGCTGCACAGGATGCGGGTGCCGTCGCTGAGTTGACGATCCAGCCATTGGGCAATGCGGGCGGCTTGTCGTTCACCCTTGGGCGTCAAGGCTCTGGATGCATCATCTGCACCGTCCTCGGCCAAGGTGGCTTCAGCATGACGCCAGAGGATCAAATCCATGGGATCACCGCCTCACGCCAGGAATGGATGCCTGGCCATCAAGGCCAACTGGGCACTGTGCCGATGGGCTTGGCTTGAGCCTTTGGCGGGCTTTCTGTGCAAGTGCCTGACGCTGAGGTAATGGCCATCTTTTTGCATGTCCCAGGCGTCGGCAGTGTCGTGGAGGTAGGCGACCAAGCACTCATCGATGATCCTTTGGCGCAGTTGAGGATCTTCAACAGGCCAAGCGATTTCAATGCGCCTCAACATGTTGCGGTTCATCCAGTCCGCACTCGATAGCCAGAGCGTCTCCACCCCATTGGCACGGAAATAAAACACGCGGGAGTGTTCAAGAAAGCGTCCCACAATCGATCTGACCCTGACGTTGTCGGTGAAGCCTTTGACCTGCGCTGGCAACATGCAAGCACCACGCACAAGGAGGTCAATCTTCACACCGTCCTGGCTGGCTTGTACCAGCGCCGACATGAGTTTTTCGTCGGTGAGGGCATTCATCTTCAGCACCATGCGCGCATCAAGGCCGGATCGTGCAGCTTGGGCTGTGGACTGAATGTGTGCAATGAGTTGGCGTTGTAGGTGAAAGGGGGCCGCAATCAATTTGTTCAACCGGGGCAACTTGGTCTGGTTGGCCAATAAATTGAACACGGCTTCGATGTCGGCGGTGATCTTGGGGTCCACGGTGAGCATGGACAAATCGGTGTAAAGCCTGGCTGTACGCGGGTTGTAGTTGCCCGTTGACAAGTGGGCATAGCGCCGGATGTTGGCGCCTTCCCGCCGCGAGATCAGCATCAATTTCGCATGCGTCTTGAGGCCCACCACGCCATACACCACCTGAGCTCCCACTTGCTCCAGCCGTTGCGACCAATTGATGTTGGCCTCTTCGTCAAAGCGCGCCTTGAGCTCCACCACGACGGTGACCTCCTTGCCGCGTGTCACTGCTTCTTGCAGCAGCTCCATGAGGCGAGAGTCTGATCCGGTGCGGTAAATGGTTTGCTTGATCGCCAAGACATGGGGATCGTTCACGGCCTCCTTGAGCAAGTCGATGAGGGCATCAAACTGCTCAAAGGGCTGGTGAATGAGGACATCCCCTTTGCGAATCTGGGTAAACAAAGACTCTGCGTTTTTCAGCGCCGGTGGGTAGGCCGCGGCATGGCTGGGGTAAAGCCATCTGGGCTGATCGACCAGTTCAATCAGCCGGCTCAACCGAACCAGGTTGACCGGGCCATGCACACGGTAGAGGGCATGCTCAGCGAGGTTGAACTGCGCCATGAGCAGGCTGGCCAGTTCCTCGGTGCATCCATAAGAGACTTCCAGGCGCATGGCTTGGCCGTAGTTGCGATGGACCAAGCCTTGTTGCAGTGCGGTCCTCAGATTCTTGACATCATCCTCGTCCACCGACAGGTCGGAATGGCGGGTCACCCTGAATTGGGAGAAGTCACTGACTTCACGCCCGGCGAACAGATCTCTCAGATGCGAGCGGATGATGCTGGAGATGGATACAAACTGCATCCGCCCGCTGGGGCTCAACCGTGCCGGGAAGCGGTAATACCGCTGCAGGTTTCGCGTGACTTTGACGATGCCGATCCGATTGGAACGACCAAACGCGTCTTCCCCACTGAGTTTGACAATGAAGTTGAGCGACTTGTTGGCAACCTGGGGAAAAGGATGCGAGGGGTCGAGCACAACCGGCAACAGCAGCGGCTTGATCTCTCGCTCAAACAGTTGTTTGACCCAGGCTTTTTGTTCAGCAGTGCGGTCGCCATGGGACACCAAATCAACGCCTTGGCCAGCCAGCTCGGGCATCAGATGCTGATTCAGGATTTTGTATTGGCGCTCCACCAACTCGTGTGCTGCTTTGGCGTAGCTGGGCACATGCTGACCATGGGCATTGGTAGGCTCCACCAGGGCTGCTCTGACTTCGAAGAATTCATCGAGGTTGGAGGACACGATGGTCAAATAACGCAATCGTTCCAGTAAGGGAATGTCGCCGCGTTCGGAAAGGGTCAACACCCTGGCGTTGAAGGCCAAGAGACTGAGCTCACGATCCAGCCAAAGATCCGACAACTTGCCACGTCCCATGTTCTGAATTGTATGAAGAGTGCTCACTCAGGGATCCCGACTTCTGGTTTGATGGCTGAGCGCCAATGATGTCTTTGACCAAACCGACTTTGCAATGCAAGTTGGTTCGGTCGCGCACAGAAGAAGTGTGAATCTCAATTGTGATGAATTGATGACAAGGAGCAGCATGAATGTCATGAAACTGTCATGAATCCATCACCACAATGGCGCATACTCAACCGGTGGAGGGCCTATGAACGCCATCAAAAAAGCCAGAAAACTCATTCAATCTGATCCTGATTCAGACCAGGCGCAACTGCTCGCTCAATTTGTGCTGGCGCTTGAATCCGAGGCGATGCTGAACGTGGCTGATCTGTACCGACTCGACATCAAGAACTTTGAGTTGGTGATCGACATCCTCAAGGAATGGCGCCTGGATCGGTACTATCTTGGCAAGGCCAAGCTCTTTGATGTGTCCTTGCAAAGCAAGGAGTTGATGAGCCGCAAACGCTCCTGAGCCAGGTGCTGGTTATTTCATTCCTCAGAATCAAAGATCACCGCAAAACCCACCAAGGCCACCAGCATGAGCATCGGGGTGATCACAAAGCGATAGCGAAGATGCCATGCACCCTTGTGACGCCAGGCTTGGGCGGATTTGCGAAAGCTCCCGCCCCATTGGTGCGTGGCCAGAGCGAGCACCGACCATTTGATGGCCTCCGAATAACCCGAGAACCACACATAAATCACCAAGAAGACGATGGAGAGCATGGAGAGCAGTCGCAAGCCGTGCCCGGCATGTTCAAGGATGCGAATGCCAAAGGCATCGCCTTGAATCACCTTGTCTTCATCTGAAAAGATTTCGTCAGAGAGGTCAATGTCGGCACTGCGCAGCAAGTCATTGGCCATGCTGGGCAGGAGCGCCAAAAACGCATTCATCACCAGGAACGTGGTGGTGGGCGCCTGATACAAGGCCTCCAGGATGTCATCGGCTGTCCAGTCGCTGAACACTTCCACCGGCAAGTGACCCAGCAACCAGGTGGTGAGGGCATTGCAGACCAGGGCGCTGAAGAGGAACAGCACAAACAGCACGGCCAGGGGGCGAATGCCTGCGTGCACACCCCGATAAGCCCAAAGCCCGCTGGACATCAGGGTGGCATGAGGATCGCGCGCCATCTGGATGGCTGCCAACACCGGCAGCAGGGCCAGGAGCATGGAGATGAAGCCACCCACCACCAAGGACGCAAAAAGCAGGGATGTGGCCAGCAGCACATTGCCCTGTATCACCACCAAGGCCTGAATGCCTTCGGGGACCAGCAAAAAAATCACATAAGACGTCAAGGCCGAGGGAATGCCCCAGAGGATGGTTTTGAGCACCGCAAACAACCGTCCCCACATGCTCAGGCCGCCAGCGCGCACCATGGACCATGCTGAGCCCTCACGCGCCTGTGAAACGCCCAGCACCAGCCACGAGAAGATCCAGGCATCGGTCAGGTAAGACACGATGATGAACACATCCATGCCCAGCACATCGAGCGTTCGTCTGAGCACAACCACCAAGGCGGCCAGTGCCAAAAAGAAAAAGGGATGCTCGACCCACAGGCTGCGTGCCTGAGCAAGCCAGGAGGAGCAGCGGCTCAGCCCTAGGTTGTAGTTCTCTTCAAGGGGAGTGGGAGCGGAGGAAATGCTCATTTGGAAGGGACTGCCAGTTGCCGGGCGACTTGCGTCAAGGTGTCGAGTCGCTCGGTGTTGGTGGGGTGCGACGACAGGTAAGGCTCCAGCCGCTGTGCCAGGATGGGGGAGGGTTCTTCATCCTGCATGTCTTCCCAGATCAAAGCGCCTCTGACGGGGTTGTAGCCAGCGCGTGACATGAGTTGCATGCCCAGAAGATCGGCCTCTCGCTCATGTTGTCGGTCCATGGGCAAGGTGATGGTATTCAAGCTATCGGCCAGCGTACTGATGCGCAACATGCCCATCTTGAAACTTTGCGCCATGGCTTGTAAGGTGCCCATGGTGACGGCACTGCGACCAATTCGGGTGCGGCCGTGCTCCAGCAAGGCATGAGCGATTTCGTGCCCGAGCACGGTGGCTACCTTGTGCTCGTCAAATTGGGTGAGCTCGAGCAAGCCCGTGTTGATGGTCATCTTTCCGCCAGGCATGCAACTGGCATTGACGTCATCGCTTTTGACGATGTGAATTTCCCACTCCCATTCTCGGCTGAAGGGATAAGCGGCCGTGGCCTGTTGCACCAACAGGGTGGCAATGATTTCCACACGCTTTTTGATGCGTGCATTCGTTTCAACTTTCTCTTCGTCGATCAACGAGGCCACCAATTCACCGTATGTGCGCTCGCCAATGACTTGGGAGAGATCGCGGCTGAGGATGTGAACCTGGACCTGGGAAGACTGCATCTGGTCGGCGGAGCTAGACAGCGGCGTTGACGGGTGTTCGACGCAGCTGGCCAACGAGCCCAGGACACCGGCCATGCCCAGCTTGAACATCAGACGCAGGGATGGTTGAAATGTCGTTCGTCTGAAAAAGTAAGGCTTCATGCTCACCGCGTCTGGCCAGGTTTGGACGCGGCCACTCGGTTGACCTCTTCACGGACCTCTTCCACGCTGACCTTGACCAGGCGACTCAACTCTTGAAGGGCATCACGCTGGGTGTCAAACACCTGGTGCAGTTCGAAGCTGCCAGGCTCGAGTTTGGACCACTGCTCCTGGGAAACCACGCGGTGGATGCGTTCTTGAACAATCAGATACCAAGCGCTTTTGATGTCCATGGGCTACTTTCTCTGGGCAGGGGTAATCAGGGTGCTGCGGACGCGTTGAACTTTTGAAAGTCTTTGAGCAGCTTGTCGTGGGTGCTTGAATTGAGCAATGACAAAGGCGGGCGTACCCGGTTCCAGTCGGGGTCACGATACTGGATCGAGAGCAAATACTTGAGGGCTGGCACAGCAGGCATGGACATGATCATTTGATCAAATGCCATCAGCAGTTGCCCATCGACATCAATGGCTTCACCGGTCACCGAACGCTTGCTGGCCTGGTTGGACATGATGGTGCGAATCATCAAAGCAGGAATCACATTGGCATAACTTGAAATGCCCGTGTGCACGCCCAGGTTGGCCATGACTTTGGCATTCATATCCTGCGTGGTGAGGATGGACAATTTCTCTTCGAAGGCTCGCATCCAGTCCAGGGTGTGGGAGGCGTTGTGACTCTGATCAATCAGCCCCTCAAACTGGTCACGGTGTTGTGCCAGCAATTGGCTGATGACGCGGTTATTGAGGTCATGGGCACCAGCGCAGGGGTCAGAGGCCAGATAGAGCAGCAGGTCCTGGCCCTTCAACTGCTGAGCCAGGTGACTAAAAAAATCCACCATGCCCGCATCGGTGGCATCGCGGTTGTTGAACGCCGGGTGAAGGATGAAGCATTTGACCCCCATGGCGTGCGCTTGCTCGATCAGCTTGAGGCTGTCCCTGAGGGTGGGGAATGCAGCATGGATGGCCATGTCTTTAGCCGAGATGCCTCGATCCAGCAATTGCCGGATGGCATCGATGCGCTCATCACAACTGAAGGCGTCGCCTTCACCAGAGGGTCCAAACAGCACAATGCCGGCTATGCCTTTGACCGCCAGTGTCTGAATGTGGGTATAGAGCTTGGTGTGGTGGATGTCCAAGTTGGCATCGAGGGGCATCAACAAGTCGACCCATAAGCCATGCAGACCAACCGAGTCTGATGTCATATCAGCTCCTGCAATTCGATAGAAGTTGCGGGTCATTATGTCGCAAATGACTCCTTTTGAAGCGAAAGAACGTGCCTTCCCCAGCCATTATTAGAGGCACAAGGGTGCATGGAGATAATGGGGCACTGACATTGTGGGGAATGACATGTTTTCCAAGACCCTCTCCTGTGCGCTGTGCAGCGTGCTCTTGCTATCAGCTGTAGCCCATGCACAGTCGACCGAGGCCAAGCCCTCGGCATCGCCCGCATCCCCCATTTGCCGCGTCCATGTCTTTGACATCCCTCGCGATGAGTCCCAGGGAGTTGGCGTTGTGGCCGAGTTTTTGCAGCCCGATGTTTCTTCGTTGCGCGCCAGGCTGATCCAGTTCTCGGATGCGCCGGCCTTGAACCCGGTTTTTCCCCATCCCCATTTTTTTGCCCGTTCGTTTGAAAACCGGCAAATTGGGTTTTTGTATGACCGCGTGATTCGCCAAGCCGATGTACAGGCCCTGGCTCAACTCGTGCAGTTGGCGCAAACCCCGGATACCCCCCAGCGGGCTGATGCCCAGTCTGCGCTGGCTTTTGTTCACTTTGCGCTGGCCAGTGAGGCCAACACCCAGCGTGGGGTTGCGCTCATCCAGGCCGCGATCAAGGGCGTGAACAACTATCCCTCTGTGGTGTTTTGGGGGCGTTCCTTGGCCTGGGGCGGTCCTTACTCTGAGAAAAACCTCAAGACCGCCATGAACTACCTCGGGGCAGCGGGCAGCATTCCCCAATCAAGGCGAGATCAAAAAACGCCCATGGATCCGCTCAATGCCGAGCTGGTGCATACCCTCACCCTGGAGCACCTGATTCAAAACGAACCAGAGATGCCCTTTCGGGACGCTTATGCCCCCATGCTCGAGCAAGCGCAACCCATGAGAAAAATCCAAGCCACCTACAAAACGCAGTTCGAGCGTTCGGCTGCTTTCAAGCCGGTCAATCAGATCCTGGGTGAGTTCAAAGCGTTGTTCGGTCGAGCGGATCTGGTGGCCAATTGGGGCTCCCGATCTTCCAGGGTCTGGTCAGGCTGGGAGGGTCTTCAGGCTGCCCTGGCCAATCAGGAGCAGGTGGCCAGACAAGTCCTGGCAGCCAAGGCGCCAAGTGCATCTGAGCAGACCATGCTGGCATCGATGGACGCGCTCAACGAGCGATTGCAAGTCGCACTCTCCCAGCTTGAGCGGCCTTTGTACTTTCAGCTCATGAGTTCCAATGAGGATTTCCCGCACAGCGTCAAAGCTGTGACCACTTTGGCGACAGTTCAGGAGAGTCTCGCGCGCAGCTGCGCCCTATCGCAAACCTGGCAAAGTCCATGAAGGTTCAATCCTTCAACACCTGCGATCAGAATTTGTAAGAGCTAGAGGGCGAGTCTGATTCCTTGATCTTGCTGGAGACGACATCGATGGCGTCTTTGGCGCCGTATAAGTTGAAGCGGAATGCGCGAAATGCGCCATCTTCCAGCGGGGTGGCAATCCCCAGCACGCCTTTGCCGGTGTAGAGGATTTGGCTCACCTGATCGTAGGGCGAGAGGATGTATTCATAGCGCCCCTCGTTGACTGTGCAAAACCCACGGATCTGCAAGGCGCCTGCATCGGAGTTGATCAGCATGGGATAGACCGCCTTGTCTTCGCATTGGGTGCCCATGCTCAGGATCACCGCGCATTTCTTGCTGTCTTGAAAACAGCGCACGGCCAGCACCTGCTTGTTGTCGTCTTTGCCGACGGTGAAGGCGATCTGGTCTTTTTTATTGGCTGCAGCAATGGTCTGCCACATGCTGCTTTGAGCGAGAGCTGCACCCAGCATCAGCATCTGGGAGGCGATCCCAAAAGCAAAAAAACGAAGCTGCTTATTCATGGTCTGTTCCTCCCGGCAATGGGGTTTGTTATAGCACGCAGCCCCTTGAGGCCTTGATGCCGCATCAACCCGCGCCACCCGCGTTGGGCTTGAATTGGGGCTTGCGCCGTTGGGCAAATGCGCGTCGGCCTTCGGCAAAGTCCTCGCTCAGGGCGCTTTGATCGGCCCGTTCGCGCAAGTGTTCGTCGCTGATTTCACCCATGGACATCTCGACAAGAGAGCGTTTGGTGGCCTGCACTGCCGAGGGAGAAAGCGACAGCACATCCGTGATCAAGGCCTTGAGGGTCGCATCCCATTGGGAGGCCGGGTAAAAGCCCTCGAACAATCCCAGTGCCTGGAGTTGCTCGTCGCGCAAGGGGCGGGCAGTGAGGAATGCGCGTTGCGTGGCCGCAGTGCCAAACTGGCTCATGTAGCGGCGCAAGCCACTGGGATAAAAGTGCAAACCCAGCGCAGTGGCCGGCATGCGCCATTCGATGCCTTGCAAGCCCATGCGCAGATCACAGGCCAGCACCAAGTCGGTGGCGCCGCCATACACGCTGCCATTGAGGGCACACAGGGTCACAGGCCTCAGGCGCATGAGCCGCTCGGGCACGGTTTCAAACGCGTTGGCGCGCAGGGGGTCTTCCTCGAAGCCCGTGATGTCATAACCCGAGCAGAAGATGGGTTTGGGTTGCCCCTGGGTGTTGGCGGTGATCACCAGCAGGTGAACCTGGGTGTTGGCCTCGATGGCATCGAAATGACTCAGCAAGGTGTCGAGGTCCTGGTTCTCGAGCCGGTTGCGTTGGTCGGGGCGGTTGAGCACGATGGTGGCCACGCCCCCATCGATGTGCAGATTGGGGGTGGAGGAGGTGTCATGCATGATGCACAGCCCCTTCAGTCGGCCTTGGCCTGCAAGGCCTGGGTCATGCTTTTGCCCAGCTCGACGCCCCATTGGTCAAAGGCATTGATGTCCCAAATCGCTGCCTGGCAAAACACCTTGTGCTCATAGAGCGCCATCAGGGCGCCAATGGCTTGCGGGATCAGGCTGTGCAGCCAGATGAGGTTGCTGGGGACATTGCCTGGATAGGCGCGGTGATGGATTTGGGATTGCGCTGCCACTGCGTCCATGCCGGCTTGCTTGAGCGTTTGAAGGGTTTGCTCGGGCGAGCGACCCCATGCCATGGCATCGGCCTGGGCCTGCAGGTTGAGCAACACCAACTGATGCTGATGCACCCAATGGGCTTGCGTTTCGGTGGTCGTGCGCACGCCAATGAAGTCAAAGGGCACCAGGTGGCAACCTTGATGGACCAGCTGGAAATAGGCATGTTGTCCCTCCATGCCCAGGCCGCCCCAGACGATGGGTGCAGTGTCCACGCAGACAGGCTGGCCATTGCGGTGCGTGTGCTTGCCATTGGATTCCATTTCCAATTGCTGCAAATGTGCAGGCAGGCCACGCAGTGCCGAGGCATAAGAGGCGATGTGATGCGTGCTGGCGCCCAGGAAATTGCGGTTCCAGATGCCCAAGGCAGCCAGCAGCATGGGCATGTTGTGCGCGGCCGGGGCTGAGAGGAAATGCTCGTCCATGGCC
>RGCL01000029.1 GCA_009919175.1 Betaproteobacteria bacterium | reverse complement strand
CCGCACCCTGGAGATGTACCAGGCCTATGGTTTTGCCGATCAGATCATCCAGGAGGCTTATGGGGTCAACGAGGTCTGCTTCTGGAAACCCAACCCCGATGCGCCCACGACCATCATGCGCAGCGACCGCATCCAGGATGTGGAGGACGACTTGTCCGAGATGCCCCACGTCATCATCAACCAGGCTCGTGTGCACGACATGTTCCTCGATGTCATGCGCAGGAATCCGGCCAAGATCGAACCGCATTACTCGCGCCGGCTCGTTGACCTCAAGGTCGACCCCAGCAACACCGATCATCCGGTCACGCTCACCTTTGAGCGGGCGGTCACGCATTCACAGACCTCCAAGGCGCTGGAAGTGGTCAAGGCGCGCTATGTGGTGGGCTGTGATGGGGCGCGCTCCACCGTGCGCAAATCGATTGGCCGCGAGCTGGTGGGCGACGCCCTCAACCAGGCCTGGGGGGTCATGGATGTGCTGGTGGTCACGGACTTCCCCGACATCCGGCTCAAGTCGGTGATCCACTCCAACCACGAAGGCAACATGCTCATCATCCCGCGTGAAGGCGGCTACATGGTGCGCTTGTACATCGAGCTCGACAAGCTCAAGGAGAACCAGCGCATTTCGCGCGACGACATCACAGCCGATTACTTGATCGCCGCCTCGCAACGCATCATGCAGCCCTATCAGGTGGATGTGAAAGAAGTGGCCTGGTGGAGCGTGTATGAAATTGGCCAGCGGCTCACCACCGCGTTTGACGATGCCGAGCCTGGCCGCGCACCGCGTGTGTTTTTGGCGGGTGACGCTTGCCACACCCACAGCCCCAAAGCCGGCCAGGGCCTCAACACCTCGGTCAACGACACCTGGAACCTGGGCTGGAAATTGGCCCATGTGTTGCGGGGTCAAGCCGACGCCAGCTTGCTGCAGACCTATTCTGCCGAGCGGCAAGACATCGCCAAGATGCTCATCGACTTTGACAGGGAGCTGGCCAAGATGTTCAGTGCCAAGCCCCGCTCTGCCGAGAACCCCGATGGCGTGGATCCTGCCGAGTTCCAGCGCTACTTTGTCCAGTTTGGCCGCTTCACTGCGGGCACTGCCATCCAGTACAAACCGTCAGTCCTGGTGGGCACGGGTACGCACCAGCACCTGGCCAAAGGGCAGGTGCTGGGCATGCGCTTTCATTCCGCCCCGGTGATTCGACTCTCGGATGCCTTGCCCATGCAACTGGGCCACTGCATCGAGGCAGATGCGCGCTGGCGTGTGTTTGCCTTTGCGGGCGCGGCCGCGCCCATGTCCGAGTCCTGCGGCATTCGCGCGTTGTGCGAGTTCTTGCAACATGACCCGGATTCGCCCTTGCGTCGTCACACCCCTTGGGGTGCGCCCCTGGATGCGGTCATCGATCTGCGTGCGGTGCTCCAGACCCCGCATCGACAGATGCGCCTAGAGGACCTGCACCCCTTGCTTTTGCCCACCAAGGGCAAGTACGGGCTCAAGGACTATGAAAAGGTGTTTTGCCCGGATGACAAACAGGGCAAGCACATCTACGAGATGCGCGGCATGGACCGCGCCCAAGGGTGCATGGTGGTGGTGCGCCCCGATCAATACGTGGCCGAGGTGCTGCCTCTGAACGACCACCCAGGCCTAGCGCGGTTTTTCAAAGGCGTGCTCAACGCGGTGTGAATGGCCGGCGGATCAATCGACCACGCCGCCCAGGCTGTTGAGCACCCCTTCCCACAAGGCACCCCGGTATAAAAAGGGCTTGAGGTCCTGCGCGCCGCTGGCCTTGTCGTAGATGGCGGTTTGCACCATCACGATCTTGGTGCTGGGCTGCACATAAATCGTTTGACCATGAATGCCTTGCAAGGCAAAGGTGCGTGTCTTGTAGGGCAGCAACCAGGTCTGATAGCCATAGCCCATGTAATTGGTGGCCACCTTGGGTTGAAAGGCGCGCGGCTGCTGGTTGGCATCGGTGGCTTCCAGCAAATAGGCTTTGGGGATGATGGTCTGGCCGTTGATCACGCCATCGTTGGCCAAGAGCATGCCAAAGCGCCCATAGTCCTTGAGTGAGGCATTGAAGTTGCCCGCGAAACCCGCCGCGTTGTCGATCTCGGTCACCGTCCAGGCCGCCCGGTGCTCGGCACCCATGGGTTGCCAAATCCACGCCTGCGTCAGCTCCGAGGCCGTCTTGCCGGTCGCCCTGAGCAAGACGCGACCCAAGATGTCGGTCTCGATGGATGCGTACTTGAAGCGAATGCCTTGCTCGGCTTCACGTTCTTTTTTGGCGTTCAGGTGCGCCTCCAGCCGCTGGGGTGAATTGCGGTTGTTGGGGTGGTAGAGCAGTTGGCCCCAGACAAAGATGTCGTCGTCAGGCGTCCAGTTGTAGAGCTCTTTGAAGCGAACACCAGAGCCCATGCGCAACAAATTCCTCAGCGTGGTTTGCCCATAGGCAGACTGGGCAATCTCGGGCCAATAGTCGGCCACGCGATCGTCCAAGGACTTGATGAAACCCTTGTCCAGCGCAATGCCCACCAGCATGGCGGTGAAGGTTTTGGCCATGGAAAAAGACCGCATGGGCATGCCTGGCTGTCGTCCATATTGGTAGCGCTCCGCCACCACCTGCCCGTCCTTGATGATGAGCAAGCCCGTGACCTGGACCTCATTGAGGTAGTCATCGATGGTGCGAGTGCCAAAGCCCCAGCGCCAGGTGATGGCAGGTGGATTGGACGCATCGGGCAAGGGCAAAGGCTGCGCCGCTGGTTCAATCCAGCGCCATGCGCCCTTGCTGCCCTGGCCCGACCACTCGCCCACGCGGCATTCGGGCCTGATCAAAGGCTGGGGGCAGGCGGCGTATCCGCTGCCCTGACCCAGCAGCTCGGCTCGGGGACCATCGGGCTTGATCACCACCAGCGACTGGGCAAAGAGCCCCTGAGCGGCAAAGCCCAAGGCCAGCACGGTGGCCTTGCGCCAGAGGGGGCTCAAGGGATGGTTGGTAGTTGTGGGGGTGTTCATGCTGATCTTCATCCGTTGCGTTTCAAAGGGTTGACACAAGCGCCTTGGCCTTGTTGGCGAAAGCAGGTGCACAACACTGCATAGTCTTTCATACTGCCCTTGACGACATCCTGCACGCTGCCATTGCGTTGGGATTTACCTGGCACAAACACCTTGGGCGAAAAGGTCTTGTTGAGGCTGCGCCCCTCTTTGAGTTCCACCGTGGCGCCCACGCACTGAATGGGCGCCTCCATGCGGTTGCCAATCTCGAAGATGAGCTTGGTGGGTTGATCATCCGGCCAGCCCGCCTTGATCTGAAGCCGCTGGTATTCCTCTTTGAGCAAGGGCTTTTCCACCACATCGCTTGAACCGAGCAGACTCCAGGCCAAGGCAGCAGGTGAGAGCCAGGCAAGCACCCCCATGCAACCGGCCATGACCAGAAGGCGATTGAGGATGAGCTTCAAGGTGTTGCGCCACATGTTGTTTTGCGATTGCGGTCGTTGCTTTCAATCCCACCACGGGATGGACCCACGCATTCAAAGTCAGAACCATAATGGCTGGGTCATTTCCTGTCCATCACAAGACTTTGCACGCCATGACTTCACCGCTCCTGACCCATGTGTCGACCCTGGGTCCCTACACCAAGGGCTATCCACCGCACGCCCCCGAATTGCGCCTGGACCAGGTGAGCGCCCAGGGCTGGCGCGTGCTCGATGGCGACCTGCCGTTTCCGCTGGCCTTGCTCAAGGCATCGGCGCTCGACCACAACCTCCAATGGATGAAGGCGTTTTGCCAGGCGCGGGGCATCGACATCGCCCCGCACGGCAAGACCACCCTGTCGCCTGAGTTGTATCAACGCCAGTTGCAAGCTGGCGCCTGGGGCATCAGCTTTGCCAATGTGCAGCAAGCCGGTGTGGGTCTGCGTCATGGGGTCGAGCGTGTGCTCATCGCCAACCAGGTGATGCAGACCGTGGACTTGTTGGCCTTGCACACCTTGCAGCAGCGCCACCCGCAGGCTCGCGTGGTGTTCCTGGTCGATTCCATCGAGCAAGTCACCCTGATTCACGATTGGCAAGCGCAACACCCCCAGGCCCACTTCGAGGTCTTGCTGGAGTTGGGCATTGCGGGCAAACGCACCGGTGTGCGCAGCATCGCGCAAGGCCTGCAGGTGGCACGCGCCATTCGTCAAAGCCCGGCCCTGAGCCTGGTGGGGCTGGAATGCTATGAAGGGGGCTTGGCCACTGGGCAGCACGAACAAGACCGCCAGGCGGTGGACACCCTGATGCACCACCTCGCCCAATTGGCGCAGCAATGCCAGACCGAATCCCTGTTGCAAACCCAGGAGATCTTGTTCACAGCGGGGGGGTCGGCGGTGTTTGACCTCGTGGCGCAACACCTGCGCCCGCAACTGGGCATGCCCACGCGGGGCATCTTGCGCTCGGGCTGTTACCTCACCCACGACCATGTGCAATACCACCGTCATCTGCAACAGGTGGGGCAACGCCTGGGCCAAACCCAGACCCTGTTGCCCGCCATCGAGCTCATCAGCGCCGTGCAGTCTTGCCCCGAGCCGGGGCTGGCCTTGCTCACCATGGGCAAACGCGATGTGTCCTACGACCTGGACCTGCCCGTGCCGCTGTGGCGCGCCCGGCCGGGCCAGCGCCAGACCACGCCCTGTGAGGGCGCGGCCTCGTGGCGCATCACCGCGCTCAATGACCAGCATGCCTATTTGCGCTTTGACCCCCACAGCGATGAACGCAGCCACCCGAGGGTGGGCGACATCGTGGGCTGTGGCATCTCACACCCTTGCACCACCTTTGACAAATGGCGCTGGATGCCTGTGGTGGATGACGACTACCTTGTGGTTGATGCGATTTCCATTCACTTCTGAGGCGCGGTGGAACTGAGCAGGCTCACCAGGGACGAGACGAACAAGCCTGCATGTCCTGCATCGACCTGATGCGCCAGGGTGCGGGTGATGCCTTGGGCCACGTCGCTGGCCGCACCCGAGGCCTGCGCCATGTCCAGGTAATAGCTCAAGTCCTTGTGGGCATTGCCCAATGAAAACGGCACGGCATCGGTTTGGCCTTCGAGCAAGGCGGGCTTCAAGCGTTGCAAGGCGATGCCGCCACCGCCCCCCGTGGCCAGGACCTGCTCAAAGGCCGCCATGTCCACCCCTGCGCTGCGCGCCAGAGCGGCCGCCTCGGCGATCAGGGTCATGCTGCCCACCGAGACAAAGTTGTGCAACAGCTTCATGCGATGGCCATCGCCCAGACGACCCACCGCATTGATGTTTTCTGCAAAGGCGGCCAGGACGGGGCGAATGCGATCGAGCACCTGGGCATCTCCCCCCACCAACAGGTTCAGCCGCCCTGCCCTGGCATCCTTGGCCAGTCGCGTCATGGGGGCGTCGATGAAATGGCCGCCCTGGGCTTGGACGCGCTCGGCCATGCGCACCGTGGTGTCAGGCAAGGAGGTGGAGCAATCGACCACCACCGTGCCCGCCTGCAGGCCTTCGAGCAGACCTTGTGGTCCTGCAATCACGGCCTCGACCTGAGGCGCGCCCGTGACCACCACCAGGATCAGGTCGCAGGCCTGAGCCAAGTCCCTGGGGCTGGACGCAGTCTTGCCCCCCAGGGCGAGGAGTTCGTCCAGCGGCTGGTTGCCCGCATGCTCGAGCAAGCGCACCGACCACCCCTTTTGCAGCAGGTTGTAGGCAATGCCATGCCCCATGAGGCCCACGCCCACCATGCCAATTTGAAATGCCTGGCTCATTTGTGTCTCCTAGTTGAGGGCTGTCGCGCATGATGCCAAAACCTAGGCCAAGCCAGGGTCGCGGCTGATACATTGGTCCGCATGCACCCCACCACTCAAGGCATTGGTTTCGTCTTGCTGGCCGTCATGGCCTGGGGTGCGCAGTTCCCCATCGCCGCTGGCGCCATGCAGCACATCGATTCAACTGGCATCAACCTGTTTCGCTATGGCCTCTCCAGCCTGGTGCTGGTGGGCTCGATGGTGTGGAGCCATGGCACAGCGCGCTTGCACCAGGGCTTGCGGCTGCCTGCCATCTGGTGGGTGGGCACGATTGGCATGGCGGGATCGAGCACGCTGATGTTCCTGGGCATTCGTTTCACTCGGCCAGAAATCGCCGTCCTGGCCCGCCATGACCGCCATCGCCGAATGGGTGATGTTTCGCAAGCGCCCGGCGTTCGTGACGCTGGTGTGCATGCTGGTGGCCTTTGGTGGCCTGGCCTGGGCGGTGACACGCGGGGGCGACTTGTTCACCCACGGCTCGAACGAGGCAGCGCAAGAACTGCTGGGCTGCACGCTGGTGGTGTTCGGTGCTGCAGCCTGGGTGTTCTACACCTTGGGCAGCGCCAAGCTCAAGGCCTGGTCACCCCTGGAGATCACCGCCATGACCTGCCTCACCGCCATGCCGCTGCTGATTGCCGTGTGGCTGCTCAGCCTGAGCCTGGGCTGGGCCTTGATCCCCAGCCCCGCAGCATGGCCAGAGGTGAGTTGGCGTTTGGCCTTTTTGTCCCTGGTGGGGGTGCTCGCTGCCATGTGGTGCTGGAACCTGGGCACGGTGAGGCTGGGCACCCTCAACGCCATCTTGATGTTGCACTTCATGCCCGTGATCACCTTCGTGGTGAGGGCGGCCGAGGGTGCCGCCTTGCGCCGCACCGAGATCGTTGGCGCCAGCCTGGTCATCGCAGCACTGGTGGCCAACAACCTGTGGCTGCGTTACCAGAACCAGTTTCGCGCCTGATCGGCGCTCACCCTGCGTCTAGGTCAAAGCCCCGGCAGCCTCGCGCTGCCGCCACTGGTTGAGCAACACCGGGATCAGCAACACCAGCCCCACCAGACCGCTTTGCGTGCCCGGCGCGATGAGCAACAAGGCCGAGAGGAAACACAGCAGCGATTCCCAACGCTTCATGGGCGCGAGCAAGAACTGGCTCAAAGCGGCTGCCAGCACCACGATGCCCACGATGCAGCCCACCAAGGTGATGAAGAAGTCGTTCCAGTTGAAGCCCTTGGTCACCAGCAGCAGTGAGGGGGAGAACACAAACACAAAGGGCACCAGGGCTTTGGCCAGCCCCAGCTTGAAGGCTTGCGTGCCGGTTTTGAAGGGATCGCTGCCCGCCATGCCTGCGGCCGCATAAGCCGCCAAGGCCACGGGCGGCGTGATGTCGGCCAGCACACCGTAATAGAAGACGAAGAAGTGCGCCACCAGCGGTTCCACACCGAGCTGGACCAAGGTGGGTGCAGCCACCGTGACCATGATGATGTAGTTGGCGGTGGTGGGGATGCCGCAGCCCATGATGATGCAGACCAGCCCCGTCATGAACAGGGCGGCCAGCAAGGTCAGGGTGTTGACGTCGGCCAGCGAGGCTGGCAGCCACAGCATCACCCAAGCAGCAATGGCCTGTGCCCAACTGGTGACGATGAAGCTGATCTTGAAGCCCACGCCCGTGAGGGTGACCACGCCAATCACAATGCCCACGGTGGCCGCTGCCGCACCCACGGCCAATGCGTACTTGGCGCCGGTTTCAAAGGCCTCGGCAAGGACACTGGTGTCGATGCGACCACGTAGCCCGGCAAAGCGCTGCATGATCCACCACACGACCACACCCGCCATGAACAGGCTGAGCTTGATGAAGTCGGCCTCCATGCCCCAGTCGATGAAGGCCATGCTCAGCAAGAGCACATGAAAGCCCACCAGACCCAGCCAATTGATGGCACGCATGCCTTGGATGGGCGAAGTCAGACCCACGATCATGCAAGAGACGATGCCCGTGAAAGCGGCCAGGTAAGGGGTGCGGCCAGACACCAGGATGCCAATCATCAGCACCAGCGGAATGAGCGTTGGCCAGCGCATGCGGAAGGACTCGCGCAAGCGGGGCATCTCTTCGGGGGTGAGGCCGCGCAAGCCGTCGCGCTTGGCCACAAAGTGAACCTGCATGAAGACGCCAAAGAAATGCATGAAGGCCGGCACTGCCGCTGCCGCCAGGATGCTTTGGTAGGAGATGTTGAGGAACTCCACCATCAGGAAGGCGGCCGCCCCCATCACGGGGGGCGTGATCTGTCCGCCTGTGGAAGCCGCCGCTTCGACCGCGCCAGCGAATTCACGCTTGTAGCCCACGCGAATCATGGCTGGGATGGTGAGCGAGCCCACGGTCACGGCATTGGCCACCGAGCTGCCACTGAGCATGCCAAACAGGCCCGAGCCAAACACACTCACCTTGGCAGGCCCCCCCGCAAAACGCCCGGCGATGCTGCTGGCCAAATCCAAAAACAGCTGACCCAGGCCGACTCGTGTGGCCATCACGCCAAAGAGCACAAAGTGAAAAACGTAGGTGGCCACCACGCCCACTGCCACGCCGTAAATGCCCTGGCTGGTGAGGTACTGGTGGTTGATCATCTGGCTCCAAGAGGCGCCTGCATGCTTGAGCAGCCCTGGGAAATACGGCCCTGCCAGGGCGTACACCGTGAAGCCTATGGCGATGAGGGGCAAGGGCCAACCCATGGAGCGGCGCGTGGCTTCGAGCAGCGTGACCAGCAGCACCGTGCCAAAGGCCACATCCCAAAAACCGGGGTTGCCCACGCGAAAGGCGAGGTCGTCAAACACATAGGGGATGTAGAGCACGCTCAAGGCCACGGCCACGGCCAGCAGCCAATCCAGAATGGGCACACCACCCCAGGCAAAGCGTGAAGACCGCTCGCCCTGTGGGTCTGCGTTGGGACGCGCTGCAAAGACCAGAAAAATCAGGCCCAGCACAAAGGCCAGGTGCACCCCACGATGCGTGGTCTCGCGCAAGAGGCCAAAGCCAGCGGTGTAGAAATGGAAGATCGACAAAGCGATCAGCAACAACTTGACCACCGAGCTCGCGGGCGGGATCAAGGCGCGAAAGCGCATCTCGGGGTCGAGCTTTTCTTCCAGCGCTTGCAAGTCGACTGGGTTGGGTGCGGTCTGTGTCGTCATGGCGATTCCATCAAAAAGGGGCCTGATGGCCCCTGTGTGAGAACGGGTTCAAAGCATCACTTGAGGACGCCCGCTTCTTTGTAGAAGCGTTCGGCACCAGGATGGAAGGGAATGCCCACGCCATCCACGGCATTCTTGAGGGTGATGTACTTGCCCTTGGCGTGACCCGCAGCCAGGGCTTGCTGGGTCTCCTTGCTGAACAAGGCCTTGGTGATCTGGTAGACCGTTTCTGCATCGGCCTTGGAACTGGTCACCCACTGTGCGCCCATGGCCAGGGTTTGCACTGCGGGCACGTCCTTGTAAGTGCCTGCCGGAATGGTGTCCACCGCCAGGTAGGGGTTGGCCTTGCGCAAGGCATCGCTTTGCGGTCCGCTCAAGGGGACCAGCTCGATGCCCGCGCCACTGGAGGCCAGCTCAGCAATGGCACCCGCCGGTGAGCCGCCCACAAAGAAGAAGGCATCGAGTGCGCCGTCCTTGAGCTTGTCACCAGCCTGGTTGGGCTTGATGTAGTCGGGCTTGATGTCGCTTTCCTTGAGCCCCCAGGCGGCCAGCACAGCGCGTGCATTGACCAGGGTGCCTGAGCCGGGTTCATCGAGCGCAACGCGCTTGCCCTTGAGGTCGGCCACAGTTTTGATGCCCGACCCTTTTTTGACCACCAGGTGAATGCTCTCGGGATAGAGGTTGGCAATCATGCGCAAGTCGGTCACGGGTGGCTTGCCAGCGAAGACCCCGGTTGCGGTGTAGGCCCAGGTGGCCACATCGGACTGGGAAAAGCCCGACTCCATCGCACCACCCGAAATGCCGTTGACGTTGGCCACCGAGCCATTGGAGGCTTGCGCCGTCACCACGATCTTGCCGGGCTGACTCACGGCGTTGGCAATCATGCCGCCCACAGGGTAGTAGGTGCCGGCGGTGCCGCCCGTGCCAATGCGGAAAAACTGCTGTGCCTGGACGGCGGTGGTCACAGACAGGGCCAGGCCCAGGGCGATCAAAAGGGAACGACGTTGCATGTGGACTCCAATGAAGATGAGGAAGATCTTGTTGAGCTGTGCGTTTTAGCACATGCGTGCGCCCTCACACAGGCCAAGGGACCTGTATGAGTGAAACTCCCCATGCTTTGCCCATCTCCACCGGCTGAAAATGCTTGGGCTATTTTGCTGAGATAAAGGAGCCCTTCATGCACGTCCCTGCCATGAAAACCGTGCTGCTCGGTGCCAGTGTGCTGGCCTTGAGCACCCTGAGCCAGGCCAATCCATCGGCCACCCAATTGCGCACCTGGGCGTCGGCGTGCGCCAGCTGCCACGGCACCACGGGCAAACCCACGGGCGACGCTTACCCCATCGCTGGCGTTGACCAGGCCACCCTGGAGCGCAAGCTGCTCGACTTCAAGGGCAAGAAGATCCCCGCCACCCTCATGCACCAGATCGCCGCCGGCTACAGCGATGATGAACTCAAGGCACTGGCCGCCTATTTCGCCAAACAACCCAAGTGAGGAGCACCCGCATGAAACGTCGTCAATTCATCCAATATGCCGGTGCCGCCTCCCTCACCAGTGCCGCTGCCTTGAGCGGCTGCGCCACAGTGGGCGGCAACCAGCCCAAAGTGGTGGTCATCGGTGGCGGCTATGCCGGCGCCACCGCCGCCAAGTACACCCGCATGTGGTCCGAGGGCAAGATCGATGTGACCCTCATCGAACCCAACGATGCCTTTGTCTCCTGCCCCATCTCCAACCTGGTGATCGGTGGCCACAAGACCCTGCAAGACATCACCACCCCCTACGACAACCTCGGCAAGCGCCATGGCGTTCGGCTGGTCAAGGGCATGGTCGATGCCATCGATGCCACCCAAAAAACCGTCACCTTGGCGGGCGGCCAAACCCTGCCCTACGACCGCCTCATCGTGTCGCCTGGCATCGACTTCATGTTCGAGGAAGTGCCCGGCATGCAAATCTCAGGCGCCACCGAGAAAGTGCCCCACGCCTGGAAAGCTGGTCCGCAAACGGTCAACCTGCGCAAGCAGCTCGAAGCCATGCCCGATGGCGGCGTGTTCGCCATGTCGATTCCCGCTGCGCCCTATCGCTGCCCCCCCGGCCCCTACGAGCGGGCATGCCAGGTGGCCAGCTATTTCAAAACCCACAAACCCAAGAGCAAAATCCTCATCCTGGACGAGAACGCCGACATCACCTCCAAGGCCGGTTTGTTCCGCAAGGCCTGGGCAGATCACTATGCGGGCATGATCGATTACCGCCCCAACCACAAGGTGATGGATGTCGATGCCAACACGCGCACTCTCACCTTTGAGTTCAACGACCCCGTCAAGGCCGATGTGCTCAACTACATCCCGCGCATGCGCGCGGGTGCCATTGCGGTCAAAACAGGTCTGGCCACGGCCAACAAGCGCTGGTGCGAAGTGGATTTCCTCACCTTCGAATCCAAGGCGGCAGCAGGCATCCATGTGCTGGGTGACGCCACCTTGAGTGCGCCCCTCATGCCCAAGTCGGGTCACATGGCCAACCAGCATGCCAAGGTGTGCGCCGCTGCCGTGGTGGCCATGCTCCAGGGTCAAGCTGTGGACACCATGCCCCTCTACAACAACACCTGCTACAGCTTTGTCACCGCCACCGACGTGGTGCACGTGGCCAGCGTGCACCGCTACGACGCCGAGAAAAAGACCATGGTCACGGTGCCGGGCTCGGGCGGCCTGTCCACTGCGGCCAACGAACTCGAAGGCCGATATGCCTGGGCATGGGCACAAAACATTTGGGCAGATACCCTCGCCTGACTCTCCCCAGGCTTGTCCATCGAACCCCGGCTTGCCGGGGTTTTTTCATGGCGCGTCCTGCACCGCACATGCCGCATGCCAGGGTTTGAGGCACACTCGCGTCCAGAGGTGAATTCATGATTGCTCGATTGTTGCGTTGCCTGAGCCCCCTGCTGCTCATCATGGGCTGTGGCTTGACCAAAGCCCAGATGCAAGCCGATGGCTTGCCCCCCATGACCCTGCAAACCGTGGGGCGGGATGTCTACTTCGTCCAAGGGCTGCCGGGCGTGGCCAGTTCGGCCAATGCCGGCTTCAATTCCAATGCCGGCGCTGTGGCCACCGGCGCAGGCCTGGTGGTGTTTGACAGCCTGGGCTCACCCGCCTTGGCCGACAAGTTCATTCGCCTGGTTCAAACCGCATCGGGCGAGCGGGTCAAACTGGTTGTTGTTTCCCACTACCATGCCGACCATTTTTATGGCTTGCAAAGCCTGCTCGGGCCGGGCGTGGAGGTGGTGGCTCACCCCAAAGCCCTGTCTGTCTTTCAAAGCGACAACACGGCACAGCGCCTCGCGCAACGCAAACAGGATTTGTTCCCCTGGGTGAATGAGCAAACGCGGCTGATCGCCCCCACGCGGGTGGCCAAGGTCGATGGCCAGCAAGCCGAGCGCCTGCAAGTGGGGCGCTATCACTTCACCTTGCTCGATGGCCGATCCGGCCATGCCGAAGACGACCTGATGATGCGCATCGACGAACTGGGGGTGTTGTTCACCGGAGATTTGTTCTTCACCGGCCGATTGCCCTTTGTGGGCAACGCAGACCCCAACGACTGGCTGCGCGCCATCGACAACATGATGCTGCAAACCCCCAAGGTGGCCATTCCTGGACACGGCCCCATCTCGTACAACCCCGCCCAAGACATTGCCCTCACCCAGCGTTACTTGAAATTTTTGGGGCAAGCCATGGCCAAGGCCGTGAGCGAGATGCAGACCTTTGAGGAGGCCTACGCCAGCACCGACTGGTCCGACTTCAAAGACTTGCCTGCGTTTGAAGCGGCCAACAAACTCAATGCCTACGGTGCATTTGTGAACGCTGAGAAGGATGTGTTGAAGAGCGGCAAATGATCACCGGTCAAGTCGTGGCCTTCATGAGCGATGAGCGCCCCGGTTGAAAACTCAAAGAAAAAAGCCTCGATTTCTCGAGGCTTTCTCTTTAATGGCGCGGCTGGCAGGATTCGAACCCACGACCCCTTGGTTCGTAGCCAAGTACTCTATCCAACTGAGCTACAGCCGCAACAAGGCAAATTCTAGCACGCGTGGGTGGGGCTCATCGGACCATGCAAGGCCGCTTGGGGTCAAAACGCCAACCGGGGATCAGGTATTGCATGGCCATGGCGTCATCGCGGGAGCCCAAACCATGCTGCAAATACAACTGGTGCGCGGCCTCCACCTTGTCCATGTCCAGCTCAATGCCCAGTCCTGGCGCTTGCGGCACATCGACCAAGCCATTGACGATTTGCAATGGCGCCCGTGTGAGGCGCTGGCCGTCTTGCCAGATCCAGTGCGTATCAATGGCGGTGACGCGCCCGGGCGCTGCCGCCGCAACGTGCGTGAACATGGCCAGCGACACATCAAAGTGATTGTTGGAATGCGAGCCCCAGGTGAGTCCCCAGTCGCGACAGGTTTGCGCCACGCGCACCGAACCCGCCATGGTCCAAAAGTGTGGGTCGGCCAGGGGGATGTCCACGCTTTGCAGCGACAAGGCATGCACCATTTGGCGCCAGTCGGTGGCCACCATGTTGGTGGCGGTAGGCAAACCTGTCGCGCGACGAAATTCGGCCATCACTTCACGCCCGCTAAAGCCCCCTTCTGCCCCGCACGGGTCTTCGGCGTAAGCCAGAACGCCGTGCATGTCGCGCATGAGGCGAACCGCGTCCTTGAGCAACCAGCCCCCGTTGGGGTCTAAGGTGATGCGCGCCTTGGGGAAGGCTTCGTGTAGGGCGTGAATGGTTTGCACCTCCATCTCGCCCGAAAAGACGCCGCCCTTGAGCTTGAAGTCGTTGAAGCCATAGCGCGCGTGCGCTGCCTGGGCCAGGCGCACCACGGCCTCTGGCGTGGTGGCGGGTTCATGGCGCAAACGAAACCAGTCGCAGTCGGCCTGGGGTTCGCTGGCATAGGGCAAATCGGTTTTGCGGGCGTCGCCCACAAAAAACAAATAGCCCAGCATCTCGACCTGGCTGCGCTGCTGGCCTTCGCCCAGCAAGGAGGCCACGGGCACACCCAAAAATTGACCCAGCAAATCGAGCAGGGCGGACTCCACTGCGGTCACCGCATGGATGGTGGTGCGCAAATCGAAGGTCTGCAACCCCCTGCCCCCCGCATCGCGATCGGCAAAGGTTTGCTGCATGCCTTGCAAGATGCTGAGGTAGCGCCCCACGGGCTGACCCACCACGATGTCGCGCGCGTCCTCCAGCGTGTTGCGGATGGCTTCGCCACCCGGCACTTCGCCCACGCCCACGCGCCCGCTGCTGTCGGTGAGCAAGAGCAGGTTGCGGGTGAAAAATGGCGCATGGGCGCCGCTCAGGTTGAGCAACATGCCATCGCGGCCAGCCACAGGGATGGCTCGCAAATCGGTCACCACTGGCGTGTCGGGATGAGGGCTTGCATTCATGGGGGTCAAGGTCCAAACAACAAAAGGAATCAGGTGATGGGCGCAGGGTTGAAGAGCACCAGGTCGTTGTGCAGCTTCCACCGCTCTGCCCAGGTTTGCTCGCCGCTGGCCACCGCCAGCAATTGACGGAACAGCGCCCAGCCGGCCTCCTCCACCGTGCATTCGCCGTCGGCAATGCGGCCAGCGTTGAAGTCCATGAGGTCGTGCCAGCGCCTGGCCAATTCGGTGCGCGTGGCCACCTTGATCACCGGGCATTGGGCCAAACCATAGGGCGTGCCCCGGCCCGTGGTGAACACATGCAGGTTCATGCCAGCGGCCAATTGCAAGGTGCCGCAAATGAAGTCGCTCGCGGGGGTGGCCGCAAACACCAGGCCGGTTTGATCCGGGGCGAGCTTCTCGCCCGGTGGCAACACACTGGCGATGGCCGAGCTGCCACTCTTGATGATGGAGCCCATGGCTTTTTCAACGATGTTGGACAAACCGCCTGCCTTGTTGCCGGGCGTGGTGTTGGCGCTGCGGTCGCTTCGACCGCGTTGCAGGTAGTCGTCGTACCAGCCGAGCTGGTCAATGATGTCTTGCGCCACCGCCGGGTTGGCGGCGCGCGCGGTGAGTTGCTCCACGGCGTCTCGCACCTCGGTGTTTTCAGAAAACATGATGGTGCCGCCGGCTCGCACCACCAGGTCGGCCATGTAACCCACCGCAGGGTTGGCGGTGACGCCAGAGAAGGCATCGCTGCCGCCGCATTGGACACCCACCACCAGCTTGCTGGCGGGTACGGTCTGGCGGCGGCGTGCGTTGAGTCGCTCGAGGTGGTGTTTGGCCCGCTCGACGATGTGCGCGATCATGGACTCAAAGCCCACGTGAGCCGCGTCTTGCAAACACACCAGGTCCAGGCCATCGGGCTGCAAGGGGATGCTGCCCGCTGGCAGCAGGCGATCGGGTTGCAACTTCTCGCAGCCCAGGCTCACCACCATCACCTCGCCGCCAAAGTTGGGGTTGAGGCTGATGTGGCGCAAGGTGCGGATGGGGATTTCGGCGCCGGGCGCATCGATGGCCACACCACAACCGTAGGTGTGCTCCAGGCCGACCACGCCATCGACGTTGGGGTAGTGCGGCAAGAGGTCTTGCTCGATGCGCTTGACGGCCACGGCCAGCACACCGGCCACGCATTGCACGGTGGTGGTGATGGCCAGCAGGTTGCGCGTGCCCACCGAGCCATCGGCATTCACATAGCCTTCAAAGGTGTATCCGCTCAGGGCCTCGGCGGGCGCAGCTTGGACGGTGGCCATGGGCAAGCCCGTGAGCGCGCGGGCGCTGGGCATGTCGAGCAGGCGCTCGTGCACCCACGCACCCGCTGGAATGTCTTGTCTGGCCTTGCCAATCGATACGCCGTAACGCAGCACGGGCTCACCTGCCGCAATGGCAGACAAGGCCACTTTGTGCCCCTGAGGCACGCGATCGACCAGCACCAGGCCACCGGGCAGCTCGGTACCAACGGCCAAGCCGCCCTCGTTGGCCACGATGGCCACGTTGTCGCTGGCCTGCATGCGCACCACAATGGGCAAGGACTGTGGCTCACTCATGACCCATCCCCCTGGCGTGAATCATTTGAAGAGGTTGGGCAGCCACAGAGAGAACGCGGGCACATAGGTCACCAGCAGCAAGCACATGCCCAGCGCACCATAGAACGGCGCAATCGTTCGCATGACCTGCCCCACACTGATGCCGCCAATGGCACAGCCCACAAACTGCACCGTGCCCACAGGGGGAGTGTTCAAGCCCAGGGCGCAATTGATGAGCATGAGGATGCCAAACTGCAAGGGATCCATGCCAAATTGCATGGCGATGGGCATGAAGATGGGGGTGCAGATCAGGATGGTCGCAGCCATGTCCAGGAAGGTGCCCAGGATGAACAGCAACACGTTGATCATGAGGAAGATGACCCAGGGCTCGGAGCTGACCATGGTCATGAGCTCGCCGGTCTTCTGGGGCACTTCATACAAGGCCATGAAATACCCAAAGGCGCTGGAGATGCCAATGAGCAGCAGCACCACACCGGTGGTCTTGCAGGCTTTGGCACAGGCCTTGAGGAAGTTGTGCAGGGTCATGCTGCGATAAACCAGCACCGTCACCAGCAAGGCCCAGGCCACGGCCACCGAGGCCGATTCGGTCGCGGTGAATGCGCCCGACAAAATGCCCACCAGGATGATGACCACCACCAACAGACCCGGCAGCGAGGCTGCAAAGGCTTTGAACACTTCACCCCAGCCAGGGAACTGGCCGTGGGTGGGATAGCCACGACGCACTGCCACCCAGTACGCGGCCGCCAGGTTGCACAAGGTCAGGATGACCGCAGGCACCAAGCCGGCAAGGATGAGGCCCAAAACGCTCACCGAGGCAATGCCCGAGGTGGCCAGCGTGAAGATGATCATGTTGTGCGAGGTGGGCATGATGGCGCCCACCAAGGCTGCATGCGTGGTCACGTTCACGGCGTAGTCCGCGTCGTAACCTTCTTTTTTCATCAGCGGGATCATGACCGAGCCCATGGCAGACACATCGGCCAGGGGTGAACCGGCCACACCGCCAAAAATGGTGCAGCCCAGCACGTTGCTCATGCCCAGGCCGCCACGTACATGGCCAACCAGGCTGTTGGCAAATCGCACGATGCGCTCGGCAATGCCGCCGTAGAGCATCAGCTCCCCCGCGAAGACGAAAAAGGGAATGGCCAAAAAAGAAAAGACCTGCATGCCACCCACCATCTTCTGGAAGACGACAGCAATGGGCAGGCCCGCCACCACGATGGTGGCCACAGAGGACAGGCCAATGGCAAAGGCCACGGGCACGCCCATGATCAGAAAGAGCGCGAAGCTCAAGGTCAGTACGGTGAGTTCCATGGCATCAGTTCCAGACGGGTTCGACCTCGACACCACGGAAGAGGGCCACCATGTGTTCAATGGAGAACAGCAGGATCAAACAGCCCGCAATCATGATGGGCACGTAGTCGATGCCATCGGGGACGGGCAACATGGGTTTTTTCTCGGACCATTTGGCTGCCGCCCAAACCCAGCCGCCGTGAATCATCAATGCCCCAAAACCCGCCACCAGGGCATGGATGAGGACTTCAATGCGCAAGCGCCATTGCTCGGGTAAGAGCACCACCAGTGACTCCAGGCCAATGTGACCCGCATCGCGAACACCCACACCCAAGCCAAAGGCCGTCACGAACAACACCAGCAACATGGCCAGGTTTTCAGCCCAGGTGGGCGTGTCATTGAGGATGTAGCGGCCAATCACTTGCCACTGCACGCACAAGACCACCAGCAACAGGCCAATGACGGCCAAGACCAAGCACAGCTTGGCCACAAAGGAACACAGTTTGGTCAGCATGGGTCGATGCGCAAGCCCTCATGACGAGGGCTTGCGCCCTGTTTTCACTTGGTGTCTTGGATGGCCTTGACCAAACGCTTCATGTCGGGCGTGGTCATGAACTTGTCATACACCGGACCCATGACGGCCTGGAAGGAAGCCTTGTCGACTTCAATGATTTGCGCGCCAGCGGCCTTGACATTGGCCAGGGACTTGGCTTCTTGCTCATCCCAGGCCTTGCGCTGCACCGCCACCGATTCTTTGGCGGCCTGACGGATCATGGCTTGCTCGTTGGGGGGAAGCTTGTCCCACACGATCTTGGACATCACCAGAATCTCGGGCGCCATGGAGTGCTCGGTGCGCGAGTAAATCTTCACGGCCTCGGCGTGCTTGGCCGTGTCAAACGAGGGGATGTTGTTTTCAGCCGCATCGATCAAACCCGTTTTGAGGCCGGTGTAGACCTCGCCATAGGGCATGGGGGTTGCGTTCGCACCCATGGCGCTCACCAGAGCCACCCACAGGTCAGACTGCTGGACGCGAATCTTCAAGCCTTTGGCATCGGCCACGGTCTTGATGGGCTTTTTGGCGTAAATGGAACGAGCGCCACTGTCATAAAAGGCCAGGCCAACAAAGCCAGCGGATTCACAGCTCTTGAGGATCTCTTCACCCACGGGGCCATCGAGCGACTTGCGCATGTGGTCCACCGAGCGGAACAGGAACGGCATGGTGGGCACCATGGTCATGGGGCACACGGCGTTCATGGGCGCGACGTTCACGCGCACCATGTCGAGGGCACCAATCTTCACCTGATCCACGGTTTCTTTTTCGGTGCCCAGGGCACCCTTGTTGAAGACCTTGATCTTGTGCTTGCCGCCGCTGGCCTTTTCAAGCACGGTGCTCATGTGCTTGACTGCCACCACGGTGGGGTAGTCGTCTGCGTTGTGGATGTCCGCCGAACGGAATTCGGTGGCCTTGGCACCAAAGCACAACAAGGCGGCCATTGCGATCAATGAGGACTTGAAAGTCATGGGGGAGTCTCCTTTAAAAATGGGGGGAATCATGCGTGAGGAAAACAGGGGGGTCAAGATTCGCTCAAAGGCCCAATCTTGACAAATGCACCCCCTTGATAAAGGGTGGTGGGATCAGTCAGATCGGGATCCTTGGTGCGCGCATAGACGGCATCTCGATAGACATCGGCGCTGTCTTGAGGCCGATAGCCCACATGATGAGCCAAGCGGTTGTCGTACCAGGACACCGCGTTGTCAGAAGTGCCGTAAATGATGGTGTGACCCAGCACCGGCGTGGTGAGGCAGGCCACCACCAGGCGATGCAAGTCGTCGTAGCTCAGCCAGGTGGCCAGCATGCGCCGGTCTTTGGGTTCCGGATAGGAAGAACCAATGCGAACGCACGCCGTCTCGATGCCGTAGCGGTCAAAGTAGAGCCGGGACAAGTCCTCCCCAAAGGCTTTGGAGAGGCCGTAGAAGCCGTCGGGACGCGGTGGGGTGAGGGCATCGACCACCTGGTCTTGACGGTGAAAGCCCATGACGTGATTGGAACTGGCGAAAACCACGCGGCGAACCTTGTGGATGCGGGCAGCTTCGTACAAATGGACCAGGCCATCGATGTTGGCCTTGAGGATGTGGGACCAAGGGGCTTCAACCGAAATGCCGCCGAGGTGAACAATGGCCTCGCAGCCCTCAACCATCTTCATGACGGCATCGGCATCACCCAAATCGACCTGCATGCACTCTTCGTGGGCAGCAGGCGGATCCAGGGGCACCAGGTCACTGAGTCGCAGGATGTGGCAATCGCCCTTCAAGCGGGGTCTGAGGGCTTTGCCCAAGCCGCCCGCAGCACCGGTCAACAACAAACGTGGAATCATTGGGGTAAGTTGTAGGTTGTCTGATCTCTTGAGATTGTGTATCCTCGCCGAAGGACTGTCAATCAAGGTTTCCCTATGGGTGCAAACACCAGCCTTTCTTCCCACTCGCCCTTGCGAAACCGGCGCGGCGGCCTGGTGCCGGAAGTGGTGGACCACCTGGCACAGCAAATCCGCAGCGCCCAGCTCGCGCCAGGCTCCAAGCTGCCCAGCGAGTCGGCGATCATGGACCAGCTCCAGGTCAGCCGCACGGTCATCCGCGAGGCGATTTCCCGCCTGCAAGCCGCCGGCCTGGTCGAGACCCGCCACGGCGTGGGCACCTTTGTCGTGTCCCCCAGCCCAGCGAGCAACTTCCAGATCGTCGAGGCCGACATCGCCACCGTGGACGATGTGATTGCTGTACTGGAGTTGCGCATCAGCCTCGAGACCGAATCCGCCGGGCTGGCTGCCCAGAGGGCAAGCGACGACCACCTCAGGCAAATGGAAACCCACTTGAGGGCATTTGCCAGCGACATCCCCACCCAGGCCCAAGTGGTGGACAACGACTTTTTGTTCCACCTTGAAATCGCCAAGGCCACGGGCAATCGCCACTTTGTGGACCTCATGAACCACCTGGGCCTGAGGCTGATCCCGCGCACGCGCATCAATACCCCGGATCAGGATGAATCCGGTCGCGTGGCCTACCTCCAGCGCGTGCACAGCGAGCACGAGAGCATTTTTTCGGCGATCCGCAACCGCGATGCCGAAGCCGCCCGCGCCGCCATGCGCACCCACCTCTCCAACAGCCGGGACCGGCTGCGCCAGCAGCGCCAGGCTTGAGTCCTGGCACATCAGTTGTCAGACAACTCAACCCAGATCCAGCCCGCCCCTCCTTCATGAACCCACACCCTCACACCATGCTCAAGCCTATCCTGATCGCAGGTCTGATCTGTGCCAGCGCCCTGATGCCCGCGCACACCCAGGAAGTTGGCCCTGGCACCAACGCCGCACCGGCGACGCCCGCGTCCCCGCCCGCACAAACTGCGCCACCGGCACAAGCCGCAGCCAACTCCTTTGGTTCGGGCTTCATGGTGGCACCAGGCTATTTGCTCACTGCCCAACATTTGCTCGAAGGCAAAGAACTTGCCTTTGTGGGACCGAACGCACAACGCAAATGGCTCAAGGCGCGGGTGATCAAGACCCATGCCAACCTGGACCTGGCTTTGCTGCAAGTCCCGCTGGATTCGCCCGTTCTCCCTCTGGCCGACTGGAAGGATGTGCCCATTGGTCTTGAAGTCTTTGCGATTGGTTATCCGCTGCCCGCCTACCAGGGCTTTAGCAAAAAAATCACCGAAGGCATCATCAATGGCAACCGCAGCAACCAGGAGGATTTGTCCCAACAGCGCTTCTTCCAGTTCAGCGCCGAGGTCAGCAAGGGCAACTCGGGCGGACCGGTGATCGCCAGCGACGGCAATGTGGTGGGCATGGTGCAGCGCAAGCTCAATGCCATGTCGGTGGCCGAGCGTTCGCAGGACTTGGCGGTCAACGTGAACTACGCCCTCAAATCAGCCCTGATTCTGGAATTTCTCAAGGACACCCCGGCTGCAGCCCAGGCCAAGCCCTTGAATTTGCAGATCAATCTCAGGCCCATGCAAATTTACAAACAGTCCGAATCCGCTGTGTTTTTTGTGATTGGCCGCAACGCCCCGCCGCCAGATCCTGGCACCCCTTGACGCCCCCACCCCGCAAGCCCTGGGGTAAACCTGCATCGGTCGCCGCCCAACTTTGTATACAGTTTCATATGCAAAAGGAATGACAAGCCCCTCAGGGTGTGTGCGCCAGCCGGGCGCACCAATCAGGTGCAGCCCAATGCGGCCAGCGCACCCAAAGGGTCATCCCGAGGAAGGGGGCTGATCAATCTCACCGACAATTCGCCCTGATTTGGTTCGCGCAAGCCCCCAGCTCAGGCACTTTTTTTGCGAGATCTTGTCATTCCGCATCGATTTTTTTTCAGGAGTTCTCATGAGTAAACGTGTGTTGTTGAAATCGGCTCTCGCCCTGGCAGCCGGTCTGGTTCTGGGGTCTGCCCAGGCCGCCACCCCCATCAAGTTCCAACTCGATTGGCGCTTTGAAGGTCCCGCCGCCTTCTTCCTGACTCCTGTGGCCAAAGGCTATTTCACCCAGGCGGGTCTGGATGTCACCGTGGACTCCGGCAACGGCTCTGGCGGCGCGGTCAACCGCGTGGCCTCTGGCACCTATGACATGGGCTTTGCCGATCTGGCCGCGCTCATGGAATTCCATGCCAACAACCCGGATGCGCCCAACAAGCCCGTGGCCATCATGATGGTCTACAACAATACGCCGGCCTCGGTCATGGCGCTCAAAAAATCCGGCATCAAGTCGCCTGCCGACCTCAACGGCAAAAAACTGGGCGCGCCCGTGTTTGACGCTGGCCGTCGCGCTTTCCCCATCTTTGCCAAAGCCAACAACGTCTCGGGTGCCAACTGGGTGTCCATGGATCCTCCACTGCGCGAAACCATGCTGGTCAAGGGCGATGTGGATGCCATCACCGGCTTTACCTTCACCTCCTTGCTCAACATCGAGGCACGTGGCGTCAAGGCTGAAGACGTGGTGGTCTTCCAGTACCCCGACTACGGCGTGAAGCTCTATGGCAACGCCATCATTGCCAGCCCCAAATTCCTGCAGTCCAACCCTGCTGCGGTCAAAGCCTTTTTGGCAGCCTTCACCAAGGGAGCCAAAGACGTGATCACCAACCCGGCCGCCGCGATTCAGGACGTGAAAGCCCGTGACGGCATCATCAATGTGGAACTGGAAACCCGCCGCCTCAAGCTGGCCATCGATACCGTGATCAACAGCCCCTCAGCCCGCTCTGAAGGCTTTGGCAAGGTGGTACCCGCCCGTTTGGCGCTGATGTCCTCGCAAGTTTCGGACGCCTTCAACACCAAGACCCGCGTGGATGCCAATGCCGTTTGGAATGGCTCTTTCCTGCCCACCGACAAGGAACTGGACATCCTTCCCAAGAAGTGATGTCGCTTTGCCAGCCGGGTTCTGGTTGCAACGGTGACCAGAACCCTTTTCAGATTGCCCCATGAACGATTCATCCAAAGCCTTTGTCGACTTCAAAAACGTCTGGCTGGCCTATAACCAAGAGCTGCAGGCGCAAAACCACTATGCAGTGGAAGACATTAACCTGCAGGTGAACGCTGGCGAATTCATCGCCATCGTTGGTCCATCGGGTTGCGGCAAATCCACTTTCATGAAGCTCACCACTGGGCTTCGCCCACCCACCAAGGGCACCATCCATGTCGATGGTCAAGCCGTGGATGGTCCCCTCAAGATCAGTGGCATGGCGTTTCAGGCGCCTTCGCTGCTGCCCTGGCGCACCACACTGGACAACGTCTTGTTGCCGCTGGAAATCGTGGAGCCCTACCGCTCGCAATTCAAGGCCAAGAAAGCCGAATACGAGCAGCGCGCGATCGAACTCCTCCACAGCGTCGGCCTCAAGGGCTATGAGCGCAAATTCCCCTGGCAACTCTCGGGGGGGATGCAGCAGCGCGCCTCGATTTGTCGCGCGCTCATCCATGAACCCAAGATGCTGCTGCTGGACGAGCCGTTTGGCGCGCTCGATGCCTTCACCCGCGAAGAACTGTGGTGCAACCTCAGAGACATCTGGATGGAGCGTCGCTTCAATGTGATTTTGGTCACGCACGACCTGCGCGAATCCGTCTTTCTCGCCGACACCGTGTATGTGATGAGCAAGAGCCCCGGGCGCTTTGTGGTTCGCAAGGAAATCGAACTGCCTCGACCGCGCGATCTTGAAATCACCTACACCAAAGAATTCACCGACATCGTTCATGAGCTGCGCGGCCACATCGGCGCCATGCGCAATGACAAAGCCGCCCTGCCTCAATGATCCCAAGCCACCATGAAATCATCTTCTCTTGAACGCTGGTCCCCTCTGATCCTGTTGGTGGTCTGTGTCGCGGTCTGGGAATTGCTGTGCCGCGTCTTCCAGGTCTCCGAATTTGTATTCCCCAGCCCCTCACGCATCCTCGAGCAAACCATTGAATACCGCCAGGTGATCGGTGGCCACGCCTGGCGCACCTTCTGGGTGACCATGGTGGGCTTTGGCCTGGCCATTGTGGTGGGGGTGTTGCTGGGTTTTGTCATTGGCAGCTCACGCCTGGCCTATGCCTCCATTTACCCCTTGATGACCGCCTTCAACGCCTTGCCCAAGGCCGCCTTTGTGCCCATCTTGGTGGTCTGGTTTGGCATTGGCATCGGGCCAGCCATCCTGACCGCGTTCCTCATCAGCTTCTTCCCCATCACCGTCAACATCGCCACTGGGCTGGCCACCCTCGAGCCCGAGCTCGAAGATGTGTTGCGCGTTTTGGGTGCACGTCGATGGGATGTCTTGGTCAAAGTGGGTTTGCCCCGGTCCATGCCCTACTTCTATGGCTCGCTCAAAGTGGCCATCACTCTGGCCTTTGTGGGCACCACCGTGTCGGAGATGACGGCCTCCAACGAAGGCATAGGGTATTTGCTGATCTCTGCGGGTTCAGCCATGCAAATGGGCTTGGCTTTTTCAGGCCTGGTCGTCGTGGGCGCCATGGCGATGGCCATGTATGAATTCTTCTCATTTGTGGAAAAACATACAACCGCTTGGGCGCACCGAGGCTCACAACACAATTAAACTTGACAGGTGTTTTGAAGCTGGGCATTCTCGCCCGATCCTAATTCCTGTTGAGTTGTCATGGAATCCACGAACCCTGCACAAGTTGTACCCCCATCCCCTGGCCTTAATCTTTCTGATAAGTTATTCATCCTTCTTCTGATCTTGGCCCTGGTCGGCGTGGCCTGGGTAGGCCGACACAGTTTCAATGAAGGTCTGAAGACCGAAACCGCCAAGCGCAACGGCGAAACCTGGCTCAGTACCCTCAAGGATCTGCATGAAGTGCGCATGAAATCTGGGGACAAATCGGGGCCTTGCCACAAACTTAGCGAAGAGGGTCAGCCCGTTCACACCTGGGAAGGTTGCTTCGAGGCGATTCAAGCCATGCCCAACGTGGCCAGCCTGCTCAACCCCTACTCCGGCGAGAAGCTAGCGGCCATCGATGCATGTGTTCCGGGCAACCTCAAGACCTCGGGCCATTTGGTCTTCAAGCGGGTTGACGCCAACCCACCCGGCTCTGCCACCCCCACCAATGTGGTGGGCCTGACGCCAGACACCACCTTGGATGTGCCTCGCGTCATTCAAATCAAAGTGTGCGATCGCGGGGGTTACCCGATCAGCATTGGCGAAGTTGAATTTTGAACCGGGAGACAGACATGTCCAATTCCTCAGGCATTTCTGCCAAAGACTTCACCGGCCAGCACGAGCCGCCCAACATCCCGAGCAATCTGCCTTGGCGTGAGTGGTTGTACGCCTGGCTGCTGGATCCAAACATCCCCGGCAACTATGCCAAACGCGTAGAGAAGTGGGTTGGCTATTTGATTGTGGCCAACCTGTTTGCTCTCATCTGCGAACACATTCCCCAGGTGTACACAGGCCGCGAAGCCCTGTTTCACTTCTTCGAAGTGCTGTCGGTGGTGGTGTTTTCCATCGAGTATTTGCTGCGCCTGATCCTGGCTCCGGTTGACCATGAGTTCAAGAACAGCCGTCACCCCTATCTCAAGTACATCACCAGTCCTTTTGCCCTGATCGACCTGGCTTCCATTGCGCCGTTTTATCTGCATGCCTTCTTCCCCGTCGATCTGCGCATGCTGCGGTTCTTGCGACTGCTGCGAATCCTCAAGCTGTTTCGCGTGCTCATCCCGGCCTACCACGAGTTTGTTCAACTCAACCGTGGCAAGACCTTCAAACAAAAAATCTACGCCCTGCTCAACCCCACAGAAACCAGTGGCACCTTGCACGACCTGATCGACAACTTTGTGGTGTTCTGGGTGGTGATTTCGGTGCTGCAAGTGGTGTTCGAATCGGTGGAGAGCGTGGAATACGTGCTCAACCTGGAATTCCTGGTGCTCGATGCCGTGGCGGTCGGGGTCTTTACCATTGAATACCTGTTGAGGTTGTATTCATGCACAGAGGACCCGCGCTACCAAGGCAAGGTGGTCGGGCGCATGAGGTATGTGACCTCGTTCAACGCCGTCATCGATTTCCTGGCAGTGATCCCCTTCCTGCTCGAAGCCTTGCTGCACCACCTGTTCGATCTGCGTTTCCTGCGGGTCTTCCGTTTGATGCGACTGCTCAAGCTCACCCGCTACACCGATGCCACCCGGACCCTGGCGGTAGTGATCAAGCGGGAATGGCCCATCATGGCCGCGTCGGCTTTCATCATGCTGTTGCTGGTGATCTTGACGGCATCTCTGGGCTATTTGTTCGAGCACGAAGCCCAGCCTGAAAAATTTGAAAACATCCCTGCCTCCATTTATTGGGCAGTGATCACGCTGGCCTCTGTGGGCTACGGGGACATCTCGCCCGTAACGCCCATTGGCCGGGCCATGACGATTGTGCTGGCCTTGTTGGGCATTGGTATTTTTGCCATCCCTGCGGCTTTGCTGTCCTCCGCGTTTTCAGACCAGTTGCGCATCGACCGCGAGAAGTTGGTCAATCAGCTCTACGACATGATGGCTGACGGCAAACTGGATGCGGCAGAGGAAGACATGTTGCGACGTGAAGCCAAGCGTTTGCACTTGACCGAGGACGAACTCCAAAACCTCATCAACAAGGCCAAACGGCAGCGCGAGGTGATGGACGACCTCAGCCAGCTGCCCTTGCACAAGATTGCCCAAAACCCCGCCCATGCAGTGGAGCACTACAAGCACCTGCTGGGTCAGATTCGCCAGCTGTCTTTGTTGTCGGATGCCCAGGCCTTTGAAAGCGAAGCCCGTAACAAGGAACGCCTCACCCAGGGTGACTTGCAACTGTGGCAAAACATCAGCGGCCAAAAGAGCTGATCCCATCGGCTTGATCGAAAGGCGCTCTACGGAGCGCCTTTTTTCATGCCGACCTCCAGAGCCTGGGGCTTCTCAGGCTAGCATCAAGCCACGCATTGGAGGAACTGGCTTCATGTCCACCCACTTTTACCAACCCAAAGACGGCCATGGCCTGCCCCATGACCCGCTCAACGCCATCATTGCCCCCCGCCCCATTGGCTGGATTTCTTCTCTGAGCGCACAAGGTGTGGCCAACCTGGCACCCTACAGTTTTTTCAACGCCTTCAATTACACGCCGCCCATCATTGGCTTTAGCAGCCTGATGCGCAAAGACAGCCTGGCTCATGTGGAGGCCAGCGGCGAATTTGTCTGGAACCTGGTCACCGAGCCCCTGGCGCAAGCCATGAATCTGTCGTGCTCGGCCTTGCCCCCCGACCAAAGCGAATTTGACCTCGCGGGCGTGCACCGAGCGCCCTCGCGCCTGGTCAAGGCGCCGCGCGTGGCCGAAAGCCCCGTGTCCATGGAATGCAAGCTCACCCAGATTGTTCAGCTCAAGGATGCGTCGGGCTCTTTGCTCAAAGCCTGGCTGGTGCTGGGCGAAGTGGTGGGGGTTCACATCGACACCCAGCTTCTCGAGGACGGCATCTACCAAACCGCCAAGGCCCGCCCCATCACACGCGGCGGTGGCCCTGCCGACTATTTCGTGGTGACACCCGAATCCAAATTCCTCATGCCACGGCCAGCCAACTGGGACACCGTGCACCGCAGCGCCAAGGATTGAGTTCAAGGCCATGGGTGAGCGCGCAACCGGGCTTTTGATTTTTCATGGCAACCGCCTGGAAGCGCTGGCCGACATCCTGCTCGGTCATGTGGCCAATCAGCCGCTGCAAGACCTGAGCCCCGACCTGTGGGTGGTGCAAGGCCATGGCATGAAGGCCTGGCTGGAGGCACAGGCCGCTGCCCACCCGCAGCTGGGCATCCTGGCGGCCACGCGCATCCTGCAACCGGCCTCGGCATTGTGGGAGTTGCAGCGCCAAGTGCTCGGACCCCAGCACGTGCCCGCTCAACTGCCCCTGGATGAATCAGCACTGGTGTGGCGCATCATGGCGTGGCTCAGCCGCATGCCCCCGCATGAACCCACCTGGCAGGCCCTGGTTCACCACCTGGAGGGCGCTCCCCCTTCGCAACGCACACGCCGACAGTTCCAGCTCGCACAGCAGCTGGCCGATGTGCTCGATGCCTACCAGACGCACAGACCCGACTGGCTGCGCGACTGGGCCAATGGCCTCGCCCAGGTCAGGCTCGGTGCGGGTCAGGTGCGGGCGCTGCCCGACGCACAACGATGGCAAGCCCTGCTCTGGACCGAGTTGGTGCATGAGGCCAAGGTGCAATCGGGCTTGCCGTGGGTGAGCCGTGATCAGGTCTTTGAGGCATTCCTGAGTGCATTGGCCTCACCGCGTCTTCGTCATGCCAGCGCCTTGCCCGAGCGCCTCATCCTGCTGGGTGTGTCTGCCTTGCCCATTGAACACATTCGCGCCCTGGGTGCGTTGTCGCGCCACCTGCAAGTGCTGGTGTTTGCACTCAACCCCAGCCAGGCCTATTGGGGCGATGCCAAACGACGCAGCCCCTGGCCGTCGAGCGATGTGAGCGCACCACCCAGCGCGCAAGACCACCCCTTGCTGGCCGCCTGGGGACAACAAGCCCGCGACTTCTTGCACCTGGTGGACGAAGCCGCTCCCCACACCGGCCCGCGCGTTGATCACTTTGTTGACCCTCTGGGTGAAGCCCACACGCCCAGCGCATTGGCTCACTTGCAAGCCGACATCCTGGCCAATCGCCATCCCCAGCGCAGCTCAAAGCACCCCTTGCCCATCGACGGGTCGCTGGTGTTTTGCAAAGCCCACAGCCCCTTGCGGGAGGTGCAGGCCTTGCACGACCAGGTGCTCGAGTGGATGACCAACGACCCGCAATTGCAAGCGCGCGACATCGTGGTGATGGTGAGCGACTTGCAAGCCTTTGAGCCGCTGGTGCGAGCCACATGGGGCGCGTTTGACGAAGCCGACCCGCGGCATGTGCCCTTTCAGATCGCGCGGCCTCACCCCGAACAAGCCGCCATGCTCGACTGCGTGCAAGCGGGCTTGAACCTGATGCAAAGCCCTTTCACCCTGGGCGACACCTTGGCCTGGCTGGCCCATCCTGCGGTGAGCAGCCAGTTTGGTCTGGATGAAGACGACTTGCACCGGTTGGGTCAATGGCTGCACGACAGTGCGGTGCGCTGGGGCTTGGATGCGGACCATGCCACCCGCCATGGCTGGCCTCAAGCCCTGCAATCGCACACCGCCCACACCTGGGTGCAGGGCTTGCAGCGCCTGTTGCTCAGCCACGCCATGGGCACAGCCGTGGTTGCAAGCGGCGCAGCGCCCGCCTGGGAAGGCTTGCTGGTGCTCGACGGCGTGGGCGGCGTGAATGCCGATGGCCTCAATGGCCTGGTGAGCTGCCTGGATGCCATGCGGCAGTTTGAAGCGACCCTGCAAGCGCAGCTCAATCCCAAGGCCTGGGGGGATGTGCTCACTCAGTGGCTCAGCAGCCTTTTCAAGCCCTGCAATGAATCCCAGGAAGCGGTGCTCACCGAGCTTCAACAAGCCCTGGATCAGTGGCTGCAAGCCTGCGAGGCCTGCGGCTTTGATGCGCCCTTGCCCTTGAACGTGGTGAGCCTGCATTGGTTGGAATCGGTGCGTGCGGCACAAATGGGCGCGCGACTGATCAGCGGTGGCGTGGTCTTCACCACGGCCATGCCTTTGCAATCGGTGCCCTTCAAGCGCGTGGCCATGCTGGGCCTCAACGACGGTCAGTTCCCTCGCCTGCGCACCAAACGCGACTTTGATTTGCTGGACATGCCAGGTTGGGGCAGGCCGGGTGATCGCTCCCGCCACGACGATGACCGCTATTTGCTTTTGCAAGCCCTGCTCAGTGCACGCGATGGCTTTTATGGCTCATGGCAGGGCTTTCAAGCTCAAGATGGCAAACCCCTGCCAGCGTCTGTGCTGGTGAACCAGTTGCTGGAGGTGATTGAACACACCGTGGGTCAAGCATGGCCGGTGCGCACCTTGCCCCTGCAAGCCCATGGCATGGCGTATTTCGAGGTCACACCCAGTCAGGCGCCCACCTGGTCCACGCATGCCCGCGAATGGCATGCGGCACGCCAAGCCAGCTTGCGTGCCAGCCCGGCTGCAGGCGGCGAAGAAGACAGCGCCCCCAAGAAGACCGGACCCTTGGTTGTTCCCTCTTTGCCCTCTGCGCCCGAAGCATCACCGCCACTGGAATGGACGCTGCCCGCTCTGGTAGCCTGGCTGCGCCACCCCATCGACGCCTTTGCCAAGGAACGGCTGGGTGTGGTGTGGCATGAGCCCCCTGAAGTCATGCCCGATGCCGAGCCCTATGAGGTATCGGCCTTGGCAATGCACCAATGGGTGCAAGCGGGTGCTCAGCACCAAGCCCTGCCCGCCGCACTCAGGCTCAGTGGGGACTTGTCACCCGGCAGCCTGGGTCAATTGCAATGGGATCTCATGGCGCATGAAGCCCAGGCCCTGGCTCAACGCTGGCAAAGCCTGACCCGCGCATGGACGGCGCTGGATCCCCATCTGGCCTTTGACATCACGCTGCCGCCCTGGACCTTGCGCGGGCGGCTCCACGAGGCCATGCTGTGGCAAGCCACCTCGGGCATGCAACTCACGCTGGTGAGCGCGTCGCGCCTGATCAACCTCAAGGCGCCCTTGCTCAAACAATCCCACGAGGGTCGCACCCATGCCTTGCGCCCTCGCCTGCCCCAGCTCTTGCGCGCGGGCGTGGCGCATGTGCTGGCCTGCGCGAGTGGTCAGGCCATTCACACCCATTTGATTGGTCCCGATGCCATCCTGGATTGGCCAGCCTTGAGTCAGGCGCAAGCCCGCGCTGTGCTGGCGCAATGGTGCACCTTGCATGAAGCCGCCTGGCGCGCGCCCATGCCTGTGGTGTGCGACCTCGCTGGCGAATGGCTCACGCTCTTGCATTCGCCTGCGCTGGAGCCCGGCGTCGCCCAAGCCAAGGCCGATGAGGCGGTCTTGCTCAAGGCCGATCCAACCCATCGCTCAGCGTCCTGGGACCTCAAGCGCCATGCCCTGACGCAACGCTTCTTGCCCGATGTCGCTGCGGCACTCCATGCGGTCACCCAATGGGCTGAGCCTTTGTACCTGCCTTTGCTCGAGCCCTTGCAGGTGACCCTGCCAGACGGACCTCGACATGTGTGGATGGCACGCCCCTCGACCCCCGAGGTGACGCCATGAGTGCCTCGATTCGCGACCACGTGGTATGGCAATTGCCGCTCACAGGGCGACGGCTCATTGAAGCCAGCGCTGGCACGGGCAAGACCTGGACGCTCACCGGCCTGGTCGTGCGCCTGGTGCTGGGCTTGCGTGACATCCAGGCGGCCGATGACCCAGGCGCGCAAGAGCCGGTGTGGGATGAACCCCTCATGCCCCATCAAATCCTGGTGGTGACCTTCACCGAGGCCGCCACGGCCGAGTTGCGCGAACGCGTGCATGCGCGACTCGCCCGCGCCGTCACCGCCTTTGCCCAACCCGGCCCCAGCGATGCGCAACTCGACGATGAATTCCTGAGCGAGCTGCGCCGTGCCATCCCCACGCCCTTTTGGCCCCAGGCCCAAGCCAGGCTCACCCAAGCCCTGGCCAATCTGGACGAAGCCGCCATTCACACCTTGCACGGCTGGGCCTTGCGCACACTCAAGCGCCACGCCCTGACATCGGGTCAAGCCTTTGGCGCTGCGCCCGTGCCCCAACCCATGGCCTTGCATCGCCAAGCCGTGCGCACCTTCTGGCGCAGTCACATCACCACCCTGCCCGCCGAGGCCATGCAAGCCTGGACGAACAAGGTGGCCAAGACCCCCGAGGATTTGCTGGCCGTGTTGAAACGCCTGTGGGCGGCGCATGAGCGCAGCCCACATCACACCTGGCCCGAGCTGGACGCGACCGCCCACTTGAATGCGCTCACCCAATGGAGCGAGCGCGTCCACAGCCTGGAGCACGCTGCTCGCGCTGCGTTCGGTGAAGACGCCTGCATGGCGGTGCACGAGGCCGTCCAGGCGCGTGCAATCCGGGGATACCAAGCGAATTGGTTGAGCACGCGCACAGCCCATTTGCGCCGCTGGTTGGGTGGCCACGACATCGAGATCAAACAGTTGTCCTACTGGGGCAGCAGCTTCCTGGGCAAGGATGGCTGGCAGGGTCACTTGCAATGGCCCTTTTCTGCCGCCGTGCAAAGCCTTTACGAAGCGCGTGCCGATTTCCCTCAGCATGACCTCAACCAGTTGTTGACCTGGGCAGCGGGCCAGTGCTGGCACGACATCCAGGCGCGCAAGCAGGCGCTGGATCAGTTCGAGTTCAATGACTTGCTTCGGCGACTGCACCAGGCCTGCCATGACACGGCCTCGAATTTCTGCGAGCGGGTGCGCGAGACCTATCCGGCTGCCCTGGTGGACGAGTTCCAGGACACCGACCCCTGGCAATATGAAAGCCTCGCTGCCATCTATCCCAAAGGCAGCCCCAGCTGCTGGGTCATGATTGGTGACCCCAAGCAATCGATTTACCGCTTCAGGGGGGCAGATTTGCCCACCTACCAAATTGCCCGCAACACGGCAGACTCGGTCCACAGCCTGCAGGTCAACTTCCGCTCCACGCCCAAGCTGATCCAAGCCCTCAACCAGGTGTTTGATCGACCCGGCCTGAGCCTCTTGCACCACTCCTCCGCGCAGGTCGAGGCTGGCAAACCCGATTTGCTGGGCTTGAACCAAGGCCAGCACCCGGCCATCTGGGTGTCGCATTGGCCTGCACCTGCCGTGGTAGCCGAGAAGGGCTTCAAACCCGTGCCGCGCAAGCGCTATGAAGCGCACATGGCCCAACTTGCAGCGCACACGCTGGTGACGCAGATGCAATCGGGCTGGTACACGCCCAACCAAGTGGCCATCCTGGTGCGCGACAAACTGCAAGCCCGCATGATGGCGCAAGCCTTGCAGGCCTGCGGTTTGGCCAGTGTGTTCCTGTCTGATCGCAACAGCGTGCTTGCCGAGCCCATTGCCCTGGATGTGTGGCGACTGCTGCGGGCTTTTGACGAGCCCGAACAACTGGGCATGCTGCGCGCCGCCATGGCCACCGCACTGTGGGCATTGCCCCTTGCCCAGTGGGAACAGGCCTTGCTGGACGACGAAGTCATTGAAGCCCAGCAAGCGCTGTGCCTCGAAGCGCGCGAGCGCTGGGACCGCCTGGGTGTGCTGGCCGCCCTGCAACACTGGCTGCATGCCAGTGGCGCGGCCGCACGCTGGTTGGCCCAAGCCCAGGGCGAGCGGCTCATTGGGCAGTTCACCCACCTGGGGCAATGGCTGCAAGCGGCCAGCACCCATGGCCTGGGGCGCAGCGCCTTGCTGCGCCGGCTGAGCGACGAGATGCAGTCCCCCAACGTGGACGATGCCGCTGCCCAGGCGCGGCTCTACACCGATGCCCCCTGCATCACCTTGGTGACGGTGCACAAAAGCAAGGGCTTGGAGTACGACGTGGTGATGGTGCCCTTCCTCTCCACCCTGAGCAAAGCCCTCAGTCAAAAGAAAGACGAAGGCGAAGACGCCGACGCCTCAGAAGCCGCGCAGGCCGATGAGGAAGACGAGGACACCGATTTGGACGATGCAAGCAGCGAGGATCAGCAAGCCGAAGACCTGCGCTTGCTGTATGTGGCGCTGACCCGCGCACGGCTGCACCTGTGGCTGGGCGTGAGCGAGGTCAAGGGCGAATGGATCAAAGACAAAAAAAAGGTCATCCTGGACAGCGCCCCCCTTTGCAAGTTGCTGCAACGCCAGGCGCCCAAAGACCTGTGGCAAAGCCTTCAAACGCATTGGCACCACCCGAACATCCATCTGGATGCGGCTGGCGATGAGCCGCCCCTGCGCCA
>RGCL01000028.1 GCA_009919175.1 Betaproteobacteria bacterium | reverse complement strand
GGCCTGCATTTGCTCGACGCGGCGATCGATGTGCACCTTGTCGAGCTTGAAGTCGGGAATGCCATAGCGCAAGAGACCCCCCACGCGGTCGTTTTTCTCGAACACCGTCACGTCGTGACCTACGCGCGCGAGCTGCTGGGCAGCCGCCAGGCCCGCTGGTCCGGAGCCAATCACGGCGACTTTTTTGCCGGTCTTGTGGGTGGGCGGCTGGGGCTTGACCCAACCCGAGGCCCAGGCGCGATCAATGATGGCGTGCTCGATGGACTTGATGCCCACGGCGTCGTTGTTCACATTGAGCGTGCAGGCGGCCTCGCAAGGGGCAGGACAAATGCGGCCGGTGAAGTCGGGGAAGTTGTTGGTGGAATGCAAGACCTCGATGGCGGCTTGCCATTGGCCCGAATACACCAAGTCGTTGAAATCGGGAATGATGTTGTTGACCGGACAGCCGTTGTTGCAAAAGGGCGTGCCGCAATCCATGCAACGCGCACCTTGCTGTTTGGCTTGAGCATCATCCAGGCCGATCACAAATTCCTTGTAGTGTTTAACGCGTTCGGTGACCGGGGCATAGCCCTCTTCCAAACGCTCAAACTCCAAAAATCCAGTGGCTTTTCCCATGATCGATTCCCTTCACTTGGCGGCCGTGGCCGACTTGGTTTTGGACTTGGCTGGTGCAGCCGGCTGAGCAGGCTTGGACGCAGCCGCAGCGGACATCTCGCCCAGGGCGCGCTTGTACTCGTTGGGGAAGACCTTGACGAATTTCGCACGCACCGTGGCCCAGTTGTCCAGCAGTTCACGGGCTCGCTTGGAGCCTGTCCACACATGGTGTTGTTCGAGCAACTGGCGCAACTGCTCTTCGTCGCTTTGACCGCGATGCCACAGTTGCTGGGGCACCTTGGCCTGTTGCTCGGCCACGGTCAGCACCGGCTCCATGGCCACCATGGCCGTGTTGCAACGCTCGGCAAACAGGCCGTCCTCGTCGTACACATAGGCCACGCCGCCGCTCATGCCAGCAGCAAAGTTGCGGCCAGTCTTGCCCAGCACCGCCACCGTGCCACCGGTCATGTATTCACAACCGTGGTCGCCCGTGCCCTCGACCACCGCCGTGGCACCCGAGAGTCGCACCGCAAAGCGCTCGCCAGCGACGCCGGCAAAGAAGGCTTCGCCACGGGTCGCGCCATACAGCACGGTGTTGCCGACGATGATGTTGTTGACCGCCTCACCCCGGAAGTCGAGGCTGGGGCGCACCACCACGCGGCCGCCCGACAAGCCCTTGCCGGTGTAGTCGTTGGCGTCGCCGATCAGGTAGAGCGTGATGCCTCGGGCCAGGAAAGCGCCAAAGGACTGCCCCCCCGTGCCTTCGAGCTGGATGCGCAGGGTGTCGTCGGGCAAGCCCTCGGGGTGGTGCTGGGTGAGCACACCCGAGAGCATGGCGCCCACCGAGCGGTTGACGTTGCGCGCGGTTTCCATGAAGGAGACCTTCTCGCCGCGTTCGATGGCAGCACGGGACTTCTCGATCAGGGTCACATCCAGCGCCTTGTCCAGGCCGTGGTCTTGCGTCTGGGTGTGGAAGTAGCTCACGTCCGCGGGCACCACCGGGCGGGCGAGCAAGCGCGAGAAGTCCAGGCCTTGTGCTTTCCAGTGCGACACGCCTTGGCGCATGTCGAGCAAGTCGCTGCGGCCAATGAGTTCGTCAAAGCTGGCCACACCCAGCTGCGCCATGATCTGGCGCACCTCTTCGGCGACAAAGAAGAAATAGTTCACCACATGCTCGGGCTGGCCGGTGAATTTCTGGCGCAGCACCGGGTCTTGCGTGGCCACGCCCACCGGGCAGGTGTTGAGGTGGCACTTGCGCATCATGATGCAACCCTCGACCACCAGCGGGGCCGTGGCAAAGCCAAATTCATCGGCACCGAGCAAGGCCCCGATCACCACATCGCGACCCGTTTTCATCTGGCCATCGACCTGAACGCGGATGCGGCTGCGCAAGCGGTTGAGCACCAGGGTTTGCTGGGTTTCGGCCAGGCCGATTTCCCAGGGGCTGCCCGCGTGCTTGATGGACGACAGGGGCGACGCACCCGTGCCGCCGTCGTGACCGGCGATCACCACGTGATCGGCCTTGCACTTGGCCACGCCCGCCGCAATCGTGCCCACGCCCACTTCGGAGACCAGCTTGACGCTGATGGACGACTTGGGGTTGACGTTCTTGAGGTCGTGAATGAGCTGGGCCAAATCCTCGATGGAGTAGATGTCGTGGTGGGGCGGGGGAGAAATCAGACCAACGCCCGGCACCGAGTAGCGCAAAAAGCCGATGTACTCGGACACCTTGCCACCGGGGAGCTGGCCGCCTTCGCCCGGCTTGGCGCCCTGCGCCATCTTGATCTGGATCTGATCGGCGCTCACCAGGTATTCGGCGTTCACACCAAAGCGGCCTGAAGCCACCTGCTTGATGCGGCTGCGCAGGCTATCGCCCTCGCGCAAGGCAATGTCGACCTCGACTTGCTTGTCGCCAATGACGCTCTTGAGGCTCTCACCCGCCTTGATGGGGATGCCTTTGAGCTCATTGCGGTAGCGCGCGGGGTCTTCGCCGCCCTCGCCCGTGTTGCTCTTGCCGCCAATGCGGTTCATGGCCACAGCCAGCGTGGCATGGGCTTCGGTGGAGATGGAGCCCAGCGACATGGCCCCCGTGGCAAAGCGCTTGACGATTTCGCTGGCGGGCTCGACCTGCTCCAGGGGAATGGCTTTGGCCGGATTGAACTTGAATTCAAAGAGACCACGCAAGGTCATGTGGCGCTTGCTTTGATCGTTGATGATCTGCGCGTATTCCTTGTAGGTGTTGAAGTTGTTGGCGCGCGTGCTGTGTTGCAGCTTGGCAATCGCATCGGGCGTCCACATGTGCTCTTCGCCACGCGCGCGCCAGGCGTATTCGCCGCCGGTCTCGAGCATGTGCGCGAGCACAGGGTCCTGGCTGAATGCGGCGTGGTGGGTGCGGATCGCCTCTTCGGCAATGTCAAACACGCCAATGCCTTCGACGCGGCTGGGTGTGCCCGTGAAGTACTTGTCGATGGTGGCCGTGTCCAGGCCAATGGCCTCGAACAACTGCGCGCCGCAATAGCTCATGTAGGTGGACACGCCCATCTTGGACATGATCTTGGACAAGCCCTTGCCGATGGCCTTGATGTAGTTGTAGATGGCCTTGTCCGCCGACAAGTCGCCGCTCAAGTCCTTGTGCAGGTCAGCCAGGGTTTCCAGGGCCAGGTAGGGATGGATGGCTTCGGCACCAAAGCCAGCCAGCACGGCAAAGTGGTGCACCTCGCGGGCACTGCCGGTTTCCACCACCAGGCCAGTGGCTGTGCGCAAGCCCTCGCGCACGAGGTGCTGGTGAATGGCCGACAAGGCCAACAGGGCCGGGATGGCCACTTGCGTGGCCGACATGGCGCGGTCGGTGATGATCAGGATGTTGTGACCGCCCTTGATGGCGTCCACCGCCTCGGCGCACAGCGAAGCCAGCTTGGCCTCGATGCCTTCCTTACCCCACGAGAGCGGGTAGGTGATGTCCAGCTCAGCGCTCATGAACTTGTTTTGCGTGGCCTGGCCGATGTGGCGCAGCTTGGCCATGTCCGAGAAATCGAGCACAGGCTGGCTCACCTCGAGACGCATGGGCGGGTTGACCTGGTTGATGTCGAGCAGGTTGGGCTTGGGACCAATGAAAGACACCAGCGACATCACGATGGCTTCGCGGATGGGGTCAATCGGCGGGTTGGTCACCTGTGCAAACAACTGCTTGAAATAGTTGGGCAGGGGCTTGTTCTTGCTCGACAGCACCGCCAGGGGGCTGTCGTTGCCCATGGAGCCCACGGCCTCTTCGCCGTTTTTGGCCATGGGGGCAAGCAAGAACTTGAGGTCTTCCTGGGTGAAGCCAAAGGCTTGCTGGCGATCGAGCAAAGGCAGGGCATTGGCCTGGGCATGACCCGGGCTCTTGCCCTCCTCGAGGTCATCGAGGCGGATGCGCAGGTTTTCGATCCACTGCTTGTAGGGCTTGGCATTGGCGAGGTTGGCCTTGAGCTCCTCGTCGTTGATCATGCGACCTTGTTCGAGGTCGATGAGGAACATCTTGCCGGGCTGCAGACGCCACTTGCGAACAATCTTGCGCTCGGGCACAGGCAACACGCCCGACTCGGAGCCCATGATCACCATGTCGTCATCGGTGATGCAGTAGCGAGAGGGGCGCAGGCCGTTGCGATCCAGCGTGGCGCCAATCTGGCGGCCATCGGTGAACACGATGGAGGCGGGACCATCCCAGGGCTCGAGCATGGCAGCGTGGTATTCGTAAAACGCGCGCCGACGCGGGTCCATGGTGGCGTGCTGCTCCCAGGGCTCGGGGATCATCATCATGACCGCCTGGCTGATGGGATAGCCCGCCATGGTCAACAACTCCAGGCAATTGTCGAAGGTGGCCGTGTCGGATTGGCCAGCAAAGCTGATGGGGTAGAGCTTGGAGAGGTCTTGACCCAGCACCGGCGAGGACATCACGCCCTCGCGCGCGCGCATCCAGTTGTAGTTGCCCTTGACGGTGTTGATCTCGCCGTTGTGCGCCACATAGCGGTAGGGGTGAGCCAAAGGCCACTCGGGGAAGGTGTTGGTCGAAAAACGCTGGTGCACCAAGCCCAAAGCCGAGACGCAGCGCTCGTCTTGCAAGTCCAGGTAGTAGTCGCCCACCTGATCGGCCAGCAGCAAGCCCTTGTAGATGACCGTGCGGCTGGACATGCTGGGCACGTAGTATTCCTTGCCGTGCTTGAGGTTGAGGTGGGAGATGGCGGCGCTGGCCGTCTTGCGGATCACGTAGAGCTTGCGCTCCAGGGCGTCTTGGACGATGACGTCGTTGCCCCGGCCAATGAAGACCTGGCGGATCACCGGCTCCTTGTCGCGCACCGTGGGTGACATGGGCATCTCGCGGTTGACCGGCACATCGCGCCAGCCCAGCAGCACCTGGCCTTCGGCGCGGATGGCGCGCTCGAGTTCTTGCTCGCAGGCCAGGCGGGAGGCGTGCTCCTTGGGCAGAAAAATCATGCCCACACCGTATTCACCGGGCGGGGGCAAGGCCACACCCTGGCGCGCCATGTCCTCGCGGTAGAGCGCGTCAGGCATTTGAATCAGGATGCCAGCGCCGTCGCCCATGAGCTTGTCTGCGCCCACCGCACCCCGGTGATCCAGGTTCTCCAGGATCTTGAGCGCCTGAGTGACGATCGCATGGCTTTTTTGCCCCTTGATGTGCGCCACAAAACCCACACCACAGGCATCGTGTTCCATTGACGGGTCGTATAAAAGGGCGTCAGACATGACCAGCTCCAGTTGTCCACAGAAAAGGGGTCCTATCCTAGGGCAAACACCAACCCCCACCAAGAAAAATAAATGGGGTCAGATTACATTTATTTGGCCCGCCTCTTTTTTCGGCAATTAATTGGGGACAGAGTAAATTCTTTTGAAAACAGTGAGTTAGGCGGCCGCCCGTCTAATTTTCACCGTTTTGGCGCTGTTGCATCGGTCGACCTGGTTTGCCTGACGTCACCCGTCGGGGGGTTTTGCCCTTGAGCCCTTCCAGGAATTCGGGGTCCCCCAGCGCCATGCCCTTGAAGGCCGCATCGGTCAAGGATTGCACTTGTCCAGGTAGCAGACCTGCTGACACCATGCGTTCGTAAGCCTGCTCACGCGCAAACGGGGTGTTGCCCAACTCCCAGTAAACGGGATGCGGCGTGAGCCAGGGCTGGGTGCGCAAACCCACGAAGTGGTGATGGCTGGACCAGGGCCAATCGCCGGGACGGCTCACCATGCCCGCGCGCACGGGGTTGAGGTCGATGTAGGCCATGCAGGTGAGCAAGTGCCGCTCGGTCTGGACCAGGCCGGAGCGGAAACGCCCCTCCCACAGCGTGCCCGAGCGGCCCCAGCGCTCGTTGAAGCGCTTGACGTAAGCCCGCCCCACGGACTGCATGAATCGGGACATGCCCCCTTCCACCTCGGGCGTGAGCAACAAGTGGACATGGTTGTCCATGAGCACGTAGGCATGCACGGCCACGCGCTTGTCGCGGGCATGGTGCGCAAACAGACCCAGCATCATTTGCCGGTCGTTGTCGTCTTCCATGATGCGCTGGCGGTTGTTTCCACGCAGAATCACGTGATGGGGCATCCCTGCCAGAGACAGTCGGGGCAAGCGGGCCATGGTGTGGTGGTAGCGTGGGCACTCAAAAATGTAATCTGACCCCAATTATTGAGGAGGACGCGATGGATGAGTGGGTGAGGTATGTGACGCAGGTCACGCCGTGGGGGGATATGGTGCTCGCGGCGAGTGACAAGGGGCTGGTGGCCATGCGCTTTAGCGACCAAGGCATCCCCGGGCATTGGCAGCCCTGCACGGGCGCAGATCGGCCTGCAGCGCTGGTGGCGGCGGTGGCGTGGCTGGTGCAGTTTTCACGCCATCCCCAGGGCCGGGCGGGCAAGCCACCCGCTCTGGATGAGTCCCGCATCACGCCGTTCCAGCGCAAGGTCTGGCAGCAGATGGACCGCATCCCCTGCGGCCAAACCCAAAGTTATGCCGATTTGGCGCAGCGCCTGGGCACCAGCCCGCGTGCCGTGGGTCGCGCGGTGGGCAGCAATCCCTGGCTCTTGTTGCGCCCTTGTCACCGCGTGGTGGGCGCAAGCGGCGCGCTCACGGGCTACGCGGGTGGGCTGGCGCGCAAAAAGGCTTTGCTCGCCTTCGAGGCAAGCTAAGCCGCCGCCCTCAGTGGGGTAAGCGCGCAAACCGCTGCGCGCGCAATGCCTGCAAGCCAAAGGTCTCCAGCAAGGCCTCCAGCCTGAGCCTGGCCTGATGTTTTTTCTGGCCGGTGTACTCGGCCAGGATGAGTTCATTTTTGAGGCTGTGCTCCCAGCCCACCAACTCGGTGACGGTCACGCTATAGCCCATGGCCTCCAGGTAAAGGCAGCGCAAGACATTGGTGAGCTGCGAGCCCATCTCGCGCGTGTGCAAGGGGTGTCGCCACAACTCGGCCAGGGGCGTGCGGGCCAAATCCAGGGCCTTGTGCTGACGCAGCACCGACGCGAGCTCGGCCTGGCAACACGGCACCAGCACCATGCTGCGCGCCTGTTTGACGAGGCCAAAGTCAATCGCGTCGTCGGTCGCGGTGTCACAGGCATGCAAGGCCGTCACCACATCGATGCGATCGGGCATGTCGGGGTGCGATCCCGCCTCAGCAGCGCTGATGTTCAACAAGCGCATGCGATCAAAACCCAGCTCCTGAGCCAATGCCTGGGACTGCGCGACCAGCTCCTGGCGGGTCTCAATGCCGTAGAGCGTGCCCTTGCCCAGGCCTTTGAAAAAGAGGTCATAGACCACAAAGCCCAGGTAGGACTTGCCTGCACCGTGGTCGGCCAGCGTGGGGCCAGCCTCACGCTCGGGCACGGCCAGCAATTGCTTTTCGATGAACTGATAGAGGTGATTGACCTGCTTGAGCTTGCGCCGCGAGTCCTGGTTGATGCGCCCATCGCGCGTGAGGATGTGCAAGGCCTTGAGCAGCTCGATGGACTGGCCGGGGCGCAGGTCAAGCTGCGCCAACGGATCGACCTGGCTCTTGGCTTTGGTGTGAGTGCGGGTCATGTCATGGCGCTTTCAAGAGTTGGCTCAAGCCCGCGTGCCCCAGACGGCGCAGGACGTCCATGTTGCGTTCATAAATTTCAGCAGCCTCGGGATACGCCGCCACCGCCTTGTCCATGCTGGCCTCACGGATGAGGTGCAAGGTGGGGTGGGGCGAACGGTTGGTGAAGTTGGTGATGTCGTCCGCTTCGGTGCCCGCAAACTGATAGCTCGGGTGAAAGCTGGCCATCTGGAATTCGCCCTCCAGACCCAGCTCATGCAATGCACCGTCGGCCTCATCCAGGAAATCGTTGAAGTCCAGAAAGTCGTGCAGCATGTGCGGCACGATCAGCAAGGTGGTTTCGCGCACCTCGGCGGGCAAGGCGGCCAAGTCCTGCAAGGCTTGCATCAATTCATCGCGCAGGCCTTCCAGGCCTTTGGCCTGGCTCACTTGGTAATGAATCTGCCCCTTGACATGCGGTGCCTTGGCAAAGGGGCAGAGGTTGAGGCCGATCACGGCGCGTTCGAGCCAGCGCACGGTATCGGCGACGGCGGGGTGGGTTGGGGGATTGGCCTCGGTCATGTGCCCATTGTGCCTAGGGGTTGAGCGCCCCTAAACCCGCTGCGACGCCAACTGCTTCGCCGTCATCCAGGCCAAGCCCGCCCCCACCAAGCAGCAGCTCACGGTAAAGAAGGGCGTGAGCTGCCAACCGCCAGCTCGCGCCGCCAAGGCCGCTGCCACAGGCGGGCCAGCAAACTGACCCAGCGCCGACAACTGCTGCACCCAGCCAACGGTGGTCACCACCTGGTGTTCACCAGGCGCCAAGCGCACCGCCAGCCCAAACAAGGTGCCAGGCACCAGGCCGCCCACTGCCGAGAACAGCAAGACGCTGCCATAACGCAACCAGGGCGCCCCTTCGGTGAACGGAGCAAAAGCCAGTGTGCTGCCCAGCGCCATCGCGCCAAATCCCAGCCACAGGGTGGTGCGCGGCGCCCAGCCGCGTTGCAGCAGCCGCCCCGAGGCCAGGTTGCCCGTCATGTTGACGGCAGCGGCCAGCGCGGTGAGCACGCCCAGCAGCGCCCCACTCACGCCCGCCGCAGCGTAGATGGAAGGCAAAAAACCCACCACCGCCAGCCACTGCCCCGAATACATGCCAAAGGTGAGCGCCACCAGCCACGGACCCCGTGCGCTCAGGGTGCGGCGCAGACGCATCCACGCGCCCTGCCCCATCTGGTCAGCGCCGCCTGCGGGCAGCACCGGGTCTGTTGGCACAGTGCGAAACACCCACCAGGCCATGAGCAGCGACAGGCCCGCAAACAGCCACCACCAGGACCGCCAGCCCCACGCCGGAATGAACAGCGAGCCCAGCATCAGCGCCAGTGCCGTGCCCGTGGGCATGTAGGTTCCCCAAACGCCCATCATGCCGGACAAGCGCTCGGGCAAAACCACACGGCGGATCAAGGCGGGTGCAGGCAAGACGACCAGCAAAAACCCCAAACCTTCGAGCGCGCGCAACAGCATCAGCGCGCCCACGGACGTGACCAGCCCGCCCAAGCCACTGGCCAAGGCCAGCAAGAGCAAGCCGCGCACCATGCTGCGCTTCAAGCCCATGCCATCGGCCAAGAGACCCATGAACACCGCCAGGCTCATCCCGGCGAGCTGCACCAGCGACAACAAAAAGCCCGCCTGCACCAGGGTGATGTGCAAGTCCTCGGCCAGGGCCGGCAAGGCCGCAGGCAGCTTGCCCACGTGCAAAGCCGCCGTCATGCCCGCCAGAATGACCGCGCCCGAAACGAGGCGAGAGCGGGGTGCAGGGCTTTCGCGTTCAGGCGGCATGCGGGGGCTCCAGGCCCGTGAGCCGGTGGTGCTCACGGCTGGCAAATCGGTCGGTCATGCCCGCGATGTAATCGGCCACCGCACGTTCGCGGTCGCTGCGCTGGGCATAGCTCGCGGGCATCTCCTGGGGGTCGCTGAGGTAGCGCTCGAACAAATCGCGCACCACGCCCTTGGCCCACTGGGTGGTGTTCACCACCTGGGGGTGGCGGTAGAGGTTATCGAACAAAAACCGCTTGAGCTGCAACGAGGCCTCGCGCACGGCGGGCGAAAAACACACCAGCGGGCCTTGCTGGCGCACCTCATCCACATGGCTCACACCCGAGTTGCGCAAGGCGGCCTGGGTGCTGTCGATGAGGTCATAAATTTGGGCACTGAGCATGCGGCGGATGGTTTCGTGCAGGACACGGCGCTCGCCCAGATGGGGGTGAGCCTGGCGCACCTCGCGGGCATGGCGTTCAAACCAATCGATTTGCGCGAGTTGCTGCAAGCTCAACAAACCCGAGCGCACGCCGTCGTCGATGTCGTGGGCGTTGTAGGCGATCTCGTCGGCCAGGTTGCACAGTTGGGCTTCGAGGCTGGGCTGCTCACGTTGCAAAAAACGCCGCCCCACCCCGGATGGCTCGCGCGCCTCCAGCCAGCGCGCATGGTTCACCGAGCAATGCTTGAGGATGCCCTCACGGGTTTCAAAACACAGATTGAGGCCATTGAAATCGGCATAACGCTCTTCGAGTTCATCGACCACACGCAAGCTTTGGAAATTGTGTTCAAAGCCACCGTGATCGCGCATGCAGTCGTTGAGGGCATCCTGCCCGGCATGGCCAAAGGGGGTGTGCCCCAAGTCATGCGCCAAGGCAATGGCCTCGACCAGGTCTTCGTTGAGCGCAAGCGTGCGCGCCATGGAGCGCCCCAACTGCGCGACTTCAAGCGAGTGCGTGAGCCGCGTGCGGAACAAATCCCCTTCGTGATTGAGGAAGACCTGGGTTTTATAAACCAGCCGCCGAAACGACGACGAGTGAACGATGCGGTCGCGATCGCGTTGATGGTCGTTGCGGGTGGGGGCACTGGGCTCTGGATGGCGACGGCCTCGCGTGTGCTCAGGCCAACACGCATAGGCGGCCAGCGCCATCATGCGCAACAGGCCTCGATCACATCGCTCACCAGGCTGTCGTCTGCCCCGCGCACCACAGCGCGGCCGGGGCCATCGATGAGCACGAACCGGATCTGGCCAGCCTGGGCTTTTTTGTCCACGCGCATGTGGGCGAGGTAGTCGTGCGCACCCAGGCGAGGACCACGAATGGGCAGACCCGCTTTGGCAATCAGGCGGGTGAGGCGCTCGACAAAGGGGCGCTCGACCAGCTCCAGGCGGCACGACAACTCGCTGGCCATGACCATGCCGCAACCCACGGCCTCGCCGTGCAGCCAGGTGCCAAACCCCAGACCCGCCTCGATGGCATGGCCAAAGGTGTGGCCAAAGTTGAGGATGGCTCGCAGATTCGATTCACGCTCGTCCTGACCCACCACCTCGGCCTTGATGGCGCAACTGCGGTGCACTGCATGCGCCACCGCCTGGGTATCGCGGCGCATCAGGGCGTCGATGTTTGACTCGATCCAGTCGAGGAAGGTCAGGTCGGCAATCGGTCCGTACTTGATGACCTCGGCCAGGCCCGCCGACCATTCACGATCGGGCAAGGTCTTGAGGGTGTCGAGGTCACAAATCACACGCCGAGGCTGATAGAAGGCGCCGATCATGTTTTTGCCCAGCGGGTGGTTGATGGCCGTTTTGCCCCCCACCGAAGAATCGACCTGAGCCAGCAAGGTGGTGGGGATTTGCACAAAGGGCACGCCGCGCATGTAGCAAGCTGCCGCAAAGCCCACCATGTCGCCCACCACGCCGCCGCCCAGGGCATAGAGCACCGTGTTGCGGTCGCAGCCTTTGGCCAGCAAGGTGTCAAAGAGGGTTTGCAGGCTCTCCCAGTTTTTGTGGGCTTCGCCATCGGGGAGTTCAAGGCGCAAGACCTCGGTGTGCAAGGGAGCCAGGGCACGCGCGACCGCATCGGCATACAAGGGAGCCACCGTGGTGTTGCTCACCAGCAAGGCCTGGGCTGAGGTGGGCAAGCCCGCCCAGGTGCTGGCCTGGCCCAGCAAGCCACTGCCAATGCAAATGGCGTAGCTGCGCTCGCCCAGGTCAATTCGAAGGTCTTGGTTCATGCAATGAGGGCTCGGTGGCATCGTCAGCGCTGGCGGCCTGTGGCCACTGGGCGCGCTCGGCGATGTGATCTGGCAGTTTGGAGAGGATGATCTGGATCACCATGCCCACGCGCGGGCGCGGCAAGTCAACGACATGGTGGGCGGCTTCCTTGTAGAGCGGGTCGCGCGCCTGGAAGAGCTCGCGCAGGCGAGCCATGGGGTCCTCCACCTGAAGCAAAGGGCGATGCAGGTCGTTGCGCAAGCGGCGAAACACCTCGTGGGGCATGGTGCGCAAATAAAAGACGGTGCTGTGGGCATGCAGGCGTTCGCGGTTGGAGGGGCGAATCACCGTGCCGCCACCGGTGGAGAGGACAGCAAAGGGCTCGCTCAGGACTTGCTCGAGCATGCGCTCCTCGAGGTCGCGAAAAGCCGCCTCGCCCTCTCGCTCGAAATACTCGCGAATCGAATGACCCAGGTGGGCTTCAATGCGTTGATCCAAGTCGATGAAGGGAAGGTGGAGCCGTCGGGCCAATTGACGCCCCACGGTGGATTTGCCGCTGCCCGGCATGCCAACCAAAGCCAACAAGGAGATCTGCCTTCACGGGGAAACGTCCCGTTCGTCGAGGATTTTAGGCGTGATGAACACCAGCAATTCGCGACGGCTGTTTTGTTGCGCCCGGTTGCCAAAGAGCCAGCCCACCACAGGCCAACTGGCCAGCTTGGGCACGCCGGCCTTGGCGTCTTGCTGATTGCGCGCCAGGATGCCCCCCACCATCACCGTGCCACCATCGCTGATGCGCACCTGGGTGCTCAGGTGCTTGGTGTCAATGGCATAGCCCGCCGGGGTGAGCTGACCCACGCTGTCTTTGCTCAGATTGACGTGCAGGATCACGGTTTGGTCGTCGGTGATCTGCGGCGTGACCTCCAGCCTCAGATTGGCTTTGCGAAACGCGATGGAGGTACCCCCATGGGTGGCCGAGACTTGATAGGGCAGCTCGGTGCCTTGCTCGATGACGGCCTGGACCTGATCGGCGGTCACCACGCGCGGGTGCGAGAGCACCTCGCCCTCGCCCGAGGTTTGCAAGGCGGTGAGGGCGGCAGCGATGCGCCGCTGCTGACTGGGCGAGAACACCGAGATCACCGCCCTGGCGGGCAACTGGCCATTGAGGCTGGCAGCGGGAAAGTTGACGCCGCCCGTGCCGTCCCCACTCTCGCCCACGGTGAGGCTCGCGCCCAGGGACTCACCAAACGAGGTGCTGGCTTCCACCACCCTGGCTTCGATCATCACCTGGCGTTGCGGGATGTCGATGCGCTGGATGAGGTCGGCCACAGCCTGTAGGCGCGAGGCAATGTCGGTGACGAAGAGTTGATTGGTGCGCGGCTCACTCATCACACTGCCCCGCGTGCTCAACATGCGGTTGCTGCTGGGCGATGCCGCAGATCCTGAGCCTGGTGCACCAGCCTGGCTTGCGCCTGGGAAGGCCGGCAAACCCAGGCCTGCGGGGGGCATGACCATGGCCGGTGTGCCGGGTCCCGGTGGCAACGCCCCGCTCATGCCCAAAGCGGGGGCAGGCGACCAGGCCGTGTTGGCCGGGGTCTGACCGAGCAACTGGGCATGCACCTCGGGCGCACGTGCAAAGCGCAACACAAAGGCGCGGGTCATGAGGGGCTCGAGGGCATCGAGGGCTTGTCGCCGCTCCCAGTCGCGCTTTTCCTGGCCGGCCAGTTCACTCAGGGGCGCAACCCACCAGATGCCCTCGCGCTGTTGCACCCCCAGTTGCTTGGCGGTGAGCAAGGCGTCGAGCGCCACGCGCCAGGGCACCTCGTGCAGGCTCAGGCTCACCTGGCCTTTGACGGCATCGGACATCACCAGGTTGAGCCCGGCCTGGGTGGCCAACGCCTGCAAGGCCGAGCGCACATCGAGCTTTTGAAACTGCAGGCTCACGGCCTGATGCGCATCGTTGTCTTGAGCGAAACCGCGTGGCATGGCGCCGCACAGCAGCAGGCCCAGGAGGCACAGCCGCCAAAGCTGGGTCCACGGCAACAGGCCACGCGGGCTTGTGCGGCAGGCAAGGCGCTTGTTGATGGTGTTCATTCGGCTGCAATCCAGTCCAGGAATTCGCGCTTGGCCTCCCAGCGCCCTTGCGCGTTCAAGCCCCAGCGGCGCAGGCGCAGGCCCTGGGCGTCCATGGCCTCGACCACGACGGGCTCTTTGGCAATGGCTTGCCCCACTTGCACCGAGAGGGTTTCGCCCCCGGCCTGGACCCAGGCACGCCGCCCCTCTCGCCGCCCCATCCAGCCCAGCCATTGCCAGGGACCAGTGTGCTCGTGCGTGACATGCTGACCCGCTTGCATGTCTTTTTGCCATTGCCGCCTCGAGGTGCCTTTGGCCATGGGCGCCTGATCCACCGCCTGCTGCCACCAGGCCTGGGTCATGAACGGGTTGTGCAACGCACCAGACGAGGCGCTGGCCTGCACCTCGGCAAAAGCGGCTGGCGTGGCTGGCGCATCCGCAGGCGCGGACGACGCGGGCGATGGGGACTCTGGCGACCCCATCAGTTGCCAACTCAATTGCCAGGCCATGGGGCCTTCGCAAGTCGGGTCTGTGCAGTGCACCGACCACGCGCTCAGGCGTGCGTGAACGCTGGCTTCGTGCACTTGCACGATCAAAGCCAAGACGGGCTCCAAGGCAGCTTGCACCGACAGCCTCAACACGCCCTGATCGGTGGTCGCCAGGGGTGCATCGCGCAAGCCATTGAGGGCCAGGCTTTGCTCGATGAGTTCACGAAACGCAGCCGCAGTGAGGCTGGGCTCGGGGGGCGGCGGCAGCAAGGGCTCAGGCGGGTCTTGCCGCATCTGGGTTTGCCAGCGCGCTTCAAAACGGCGCAACTGGTCTTGCAGGCTCACCCAGTCGGCCTGCCCTTGCTCGTGCGCTTGTCGGACTTGTTCGCGCTCGTGAAGCTGGCCTAGTAGCGCCATGCCCGAGCAGGCCAAGCCCACACCCACGCCCACGGCCAGGAGCATCCAATGGGGTGCAGGCCGCCTCATGACGATGGCCCCTTGCGCGAGGCAGGCTCCTGGCTTTGCCAGCGGCCTTGCCAGACGGTGGCGCCGGCCTGGCCAAGCGTGCCCGCATCGCGCCGAACCGCTTGCCACTCGCCCACGCTGTGCCATTGCGAGTTGGGCTGGGGTCGCCAATGCTGTTGCAGCCAGGGCGAGGCTTGATCTGGGTGGACCACCCACAGCTCGGCCTTGGCCACCTGCCCATCCCAACTCATGGCTCGCATGAGCACCTCACCCGGCGCGGCTTTGAGGGGTTGCAGCAAGCCCCGCAAGGCCTCTGCGCGCTGGGCTTCGCGGGCGTCTTGCTGGTTTTGCCAGGCCCAGCGCTGCTGCCATGCGGTGAGCCGTTCTCGCCCCGCCTGGACGTCAAGGCGCAGGGCCAGGCTTTGTGCCTGCAGCTGCTCGAGTTCGTCTTGGTGCTGCCATTCGATGAGCCAGCCCACAGCCGAGCCCAGCACCAGCCCCAACACCAAGCCCAACGCCAATGCGCCCCACTCCAGCCATTGGCGGGTGCGCCGCCAGGGCAGCAGATTGAATTCGTTGGTGGCCATCACCCGTTGCCAGCGACCAGGCCAAAGGGTGTTGCCCCACATCACCAGGCGGTTCATGCTTGGATCGCCCCCAAGGCCAGACCCAGGGCAACTTGGTGTGCGCAGCTGGCGTTGCAGGCCGTGTTCAGGGCGGCGGATGAATCACCCCAGGCCTGCGGCCAGCGGGCAGCCCTGGCCAGCGCCTGGCTTGTGGGTTCGAGGCGCGTGAGCCGCAACCCTGCACGGCGGCACCACTGCCGGTTGTTGCGCACCTCCAGTTTGGGGGTGGCCACCACCTCGACACACTGCGCGGTGGAGTCGTCCTCCGATTCGCCGGCATGAAGGTGCAACTGACAGTCCCAGGCGGTGTCTTCAATGGGCCACGGCAATTGCGATTGCAGGGATTGCGCCACCCAGTGCCATCGCTCCTTGTGCTGCAAACCGGTGGGCAAGGGCACGCGCAGTCGCATGAGCATGGGCTCGGCCAAAGCCATGCCCGTGCGATGGGCGCGCACCCCCGCTTGGCGCCAATGGGCTTGCCAGTCGCGCCGCCGCCAGGGCGCAGCGCGCGCGCACTGACCCTGATGCACGACGCGGGGCAGCTGCAAGCGGGGCCATTCGACCTCCACCCAGTGCAGGTGATCCTCTTCAAAACAAATGCCCACGGCTCGCCTGGCGTTGCCAGGCATGAATGGCCAGCGATTCATGTGTGACTCCTTTGAAAGGCAGGTGCATGTTGTAGGCGGGGGCACGCCCTGGGCGGGAAAGGCGCACTGACGCTTTTTCCTACAATGGCTTCACCTTTGCTAGGGCATCCGCCCCACTCGACCATGAGCTCCAATCCGAAGACCGAAGACAACTCGGCTTCTCCCGCTGATGCCCCACCCACTGGCTCGCCCCTGCGGCATGTGCTGGTGAGTTTTTTTGTGTGGTCCATTGGCTTGAGTGCCGCCTTGGTGCTTGCGGGCGGTTTGCTGCTGGGCGTGATGCTGGCCATGGCCTATCCCAAGCTGCCTGATGTGGACAACCTGGCCGACTATCGTCCCAAGCAGTCCATGCGCATCTTTTCGGTGGACGGCAAGCTCATGGGGGAATTTGGCGAAGAGCGGCGCAAGATGGTGCCCTTCAAAGACATCCCCGTCGTGATGAAGCAAGCCGTGCTGGCCGTGGAGGATGCGCGCTTTTATCAGCATGGCGGTGTGGACTACATTGGCCTCTTGCGCGCCAGCCTGGCCAACCTGAGCCGCGCCAAGAGCCAGGGGGCATCGACCATCACCATGCAGGTGGCGCGCAACGTCTACCTCTCCTCTGAAAAGACGCTCACCCGCAAGGTGTATGAGCTCCTGCTCACGCTCAAGCTCGAACACAAGCTCAGCAAAGACCAGATCTTTGAGATCTACCTCAACCAGATCTACCTGGGTCAGCGCGCCTATGGGTTTGCAGCCGCCAGCGAGGCCTACTTTGGCCACTCACTGGACAAGATCACTTTGGCCGAGGCTGCCATGCTCGCAGGTTTGCCCAAGGCGCCTTCAGCCTACAACCCGGTGCGCAACCTCAAGCGAGCGACCGTGCGCCAGCACTACATCCTCGACCGCATGGTGGACAACGGCTTCATCACCGAGCAGCAAGCCGAGGCCGCCAAAAAAGAGGTCTTGCATGTTCGCAGCGCCAAAACCGCATCGACCGGCCATGCCGACTATGTGGCCGAGATGGTGCGGCAAATGATGTTCCTGCAGTACGGCGACGAGGTTTACACGCGGGGCCTGAATGTCTACACCACGGTGGACCTGGGCGACCAGGAGGCGGCCTACCAGTCGCTGCGCAAAGGCATCCTCGAATATGAATCGCGCCAGCGTTATCGCGGCCCGGAAAAATTCGTGGACTTGCCCACCGGTGAGAACGAGCGCGAGGATGTGATCGACGATGTGATTGCCGAGCAAGGCGACAAGGGCGACTTGCTGGCTGCCGTGGTCATCCAGGCTTCACGCCAGAAGGTGGAAGTGGCGCGCCCCAATGGCGAGCTCATCACCATCAAGGGCAATGGCCTCAAGCCCGTTGAATCCGGCCTGGCCGACAAGGCGCCCAACAACATCCGCCTGCGCCCCGGTGCGGTGGTCAGGATCTTGCAAGGCGATGACCAGCAGTGGAGCATCACCCAACTGCCCGAGGTCGAAGGCGCTTTTGTGGCCATCAATCCGGCAGACGGCGCGATCCGCGCGCTGGTGGGCGGGTTTGACTTCGAGAAAAACAAATTCAATCACGTGACCCAGGCTTGGCGACAGCCGGGGTCGAGCTTCAAGCCCTTCATTTATTCGGCCGCGCTGGAGCGGGGTTTCACGCCCGCGACCATCATCAACGATGCGCCTCTCTTTTTCGATGCGGCCGCCACAGGCAGCCAACCCTGGGAGCCCAAGAACTACGACGGCAAGTTCGAAGGCCCCATGACCATGAAGACGGCCTTGGCCAAGTCCAAAAACATGGTGTCCATCCGTTTGTTGCAATCGGTGGGGCCTCAGCAGGCGCAGGAATGGGTGGAGCACTTTGGCTTTGATGCCCAGCGTCACCCACCCTACCTCACCATGGCGTTGGGTGCGGGTTCGGTGACCCCCATGCAGGTGGCGGTGGGCTACTCGGTGTTTGCCAATGGCGGCCATCGCGTCAACCCCTACCTGATCACCAAGGTCACCGACCCCTCGGGCAAGGTGCTCTCCAAATACACGCCGATTGAACTCGACGACGATGCGCGCGCCATCGATGCACGCAATGCCTTTGTGATGTCCACGCTGCTCAATGAAGTCACACGCTCAGGCACGGCCTCACGGGCGCAGTCCACCCTCAAGCGGCACGACCTCTACGGCAAGACGGGCACCACCAATGACTCCATGGACGCCTGGTTTGCGGGCTATCACCCCACGCTCACGGCGGTGACCTGGATTGGTTACGACACCCCACGCAAACTCGGTGACAACGAAACCGGTGGGGGCTTGAGCCTGCCGGTGTGGATCCGCTTCATGCAGCATGCGCTCAAGAACGTGCCCGAAACCGAATTGCCCGTGCCCCGAGGCGTGGTGTATGACGCTGGCGATTGGTTTTATGCCGAGTACGGGAGACGGAACGGCGTGACGCAACTGGGTGTTCAGGGCGCGCCGGGCGCTGCGGGTGATGCGGGCAGCGCCGACAAGACTGAAAAGCGTCAGATCCTGGACTTGTTCAAGAACTGAAATTGAGCGCGGCACCCGACTGCTGCGTGGCGTCGGCGCTCAGCTGGGGCCAAAAGGCCTGTGCGCCCTTGGTGTCCGCCCATTGCCCGTCGATCCAGCGATAGTGATAGCCACCGCTGCGTGTGGCCATCCAGACTTCGCGCAGGGGCTTTTGCAGGTTGATGACGATCTGGCTGCGGTTGGCAAAGGTCAGGGTGACCATGCCGCCCACACGCTGGTTGTCGATGTCGGCATCGGTGGTTTCGTTGAAATGGTCACATTGGGCTTCCACCCGGCGCAACAGGGACTCTGCCAAGTCCATGAATTCATGATCGGTCATGGGTTCTACAATTTGTTCATGCACAAATTCATTGTATGGAGCCGTTGGGTGTGCGCTGGGGTGTTGACCATGACCTTGCTGGGTTGCGGTCAATACGGCCCGCTCTACCTGCCCACCGACACCCCCCCAACCCAAACCAGGTGATCCCCTTTGGCTTCCTCCGCTTCCCCCTTGCCGGGCGCGCCTTATCTGCACCATGCCCACGGCGAACTCCACCTTGAAGGGGTGGCGTTGTCTCAATTGGCCCTGCAATACGGCACGCCCTTGTTTGCCTACTCCAAGGCCGCCATGCTCCATGCCTTGGGTGCTTACCAAAAAGGCCTCGCGGGTCGCAAGGCCACGATTTGCTATGCCATGAAGGCCAACTCCAACCTGGCCATCTTGCAGCTGTTTGCCCGTGCGGGTTGCGGCTTTGATGTGGTCTCGGGCGGCGAACTCGCCCGCGTACTCGCAGCAGGCGGGCGCGCCGATCAGGTGATTTTTTCGGGCGTGGGCAAAACCCGCCAAGAGATGGAGCACGCCCTCAAGGCCGGCATCGCCTGCTTCAACGTCGAGAGCCTGGCCGAGCTCGAGGTGCTCAACGAGGTGGCCTTGCGCGTGGGTCGGCGCGCCCCCGTGAGCTTGCGCGTCAATCCCAACGTGGATGCCAAAACCCACCCCTACATCTCCACCGGTCTCAAGGGCAACAAGTTTGGCATCTCGCACGAGGACGCCGTGGCGGCCTATGTGCACGCCGGTCAGCTCCAAGGCCTGGAGGTGGTGGGCATCGATTGCCACATCGGCTCGCAAATCACCGAGGTCGGTCCCTATCTGGACACGGCTGACCGCATCCTGGATCTGGTGCAGGCCATTGAGGCCACCGGCGTGACGCTCAAGCACCTGGACTTTGGCGGTGGCCTGGGCATCAACTACCGGGGCGAACAACCCCCGCAGGCCGATGCCCTGTGGGCCTTGCTGCTGGCCAAACTCGATGCGCGCGGATTTGGTCAACGCCATCTGGTCATCGAACCCGGCCGCTCGCTGGTGGGCAATGCGGGCATTTGCCTCACCGAGGTGCTCTACCTCAAGCCCGGCGAAACCAAGCATTTCTGCATCGTTGATGCCGCCATGAACGACTTGCCCCGCCCGGCCATGTACCAAGCCCACCACCACATCGAGGCGGTGCGCCCGCGCTCAGGCGCTGCGGTGACCTATGACGTGGTCGGGCCGGTGTGCGAAAGCGGGGACTGGCTGGGTCGGGACCGGGATTTGACGGTTCAGGCTGGCGACGTGCTTGCGGTGTGCTCCACCGGGGCCTATTGCGTGGCCATGGGCAGCAACTACAACACGCGCAATCGCCCCGCCGAGGTGCTGGTCGATGGCAATCAAGTCCACCTCATTCGCCAGCGCGAAACGCCACAGGACCAGTGGCGTCAGGAAGTCCTCTTGCCCTGAGCCTGGCGGCGCGCGGCATGCACGCGCCACAGCAGCAAGGCGGCCAGAAGGCCGCCGTAGATCCACACCTCGGTGAAGCGCTGCTTGCCCTCGCGCATCCAGAAAAAATGCAGCACCGCCAGGGGCGCGCACACATACACCAGGCGGTGCAGTTGCTTCCAGCGCAGGCCGCCAAGTTGGCGCAAGGACCAGGTGTTGGAGGTGATGGCCAGGGGCAGCATCAGGCTCAGCGTGAGCACGCCCACCAGGATGAAAGGGCGCTTGGCGATGTCGTTCACCAGGTCAGCCCAGTCCAGGCCCTGTTCAAACCAGGCCCAGCACAGCATGTGCAATGCGCCATACACAAACACCGCCACCCCGCTCGCCCTGCGAAAACGCAGCCACGCGCCCCAACCGGTCCACACCTGCAAGGGGCGGATGAGCAAGACCAGGATGAGGCCGCGCAAGGCCCATTCGCCGCTTTGCCGGGTGAGCGCCTCGGCGGGGTTGGCGCCCAGGCCATCGTTGAAGGCCAAGGCCAGCAGCAGCAGGCCTGGCAAGGCCAGGATGAACATCCAGGCGGCCTTGGCCTTAGTACTGGTCAACCAGGTCGGCGGCGAACCCAGGGCTGGCATGGTCAATAAAAGCGGCGCAAATCCAGGCCGGCGTACATCTGGCCGACCTCGTTGGCATAGCCATTGAACATCAGGGTCTTGCGGGGCTTGGCAAAGAGGCCGTCCTCTCCGATGCGACGCTCCTTGGCCTGGCTCCAGCGGGGGTGATCGACCTCGGGGTTCACATTCGAATAAAAGCCATATTCCTTGGGCGCTGCCCGACCCCACGCCGTGGGCGGCTGTTGTTCAACCAGGCGGATGCGCACCAGGCTTTTGGCACTCTTGAAGCCGTATTTCCACGGCACCACCAGGCGCACGGGCGCGCCGTTTTGCTTGGGCAAGGTCTGGCCGTACAAACCCAATCCCAGCAGGGTGAGCGGGTGCATGGCCTCATCCAGGCGCAAGCCTTCCAGGTAAGGCCAGTCGATGACGCTGCTGGCCACGCCGGGCATGGTTTTGGGGTCGGCGGCGCTCTCGAACGCCACAAATTTGGCGCTGCCCAGGGGCTGCGCGCGCTCGATGAGCTTGGACAGTGAATAACCCACCCAAGGGATCACCATGGACCAGGCCTCCACACAGCGCATGCGGTAGATGCGCTCCTCCAGGGGTGCTAGGCGCAAGACATCGTCCAGGCCCAGGGTGAGGGGCTTGCCCACCAGGCCTTCGACCCGCAAGGTCCATGGCTCGGTGACAAAGGCGCTCGATCGCTTGGCCGGATCTTCCTTGTCCATGCCGAACTCGTAGAAGTTGTTGTAACTGGTCACGTCCTTGAGGGGGGTGAGCTTGTCCATGGCCATGGCGCCGGGCACCGCACTGGGCGAAGCCTTGAGGCTGCGCGTGCCTGGGGTGGATGCCTGCGCAGGCAGCGTCGTGCCCAGCCCCAACACAGCCGAGGCGGCCACCGTGGTGTGGCCTAGCCATTGACGGCGGTTGAGGTAAGCCCACTCAGGGGTGACCTCGCTGCTGGACACGGGATGTTCGGGGGCAATGCGAATGATCATGTCAGGCTCTCCAACTCAAGGTCAGGCATTATGCGAGCCGCCAACAAAAACGGCCCCTCGGGGCCGTCGATGTCCATGGTTCACGCCTGGATCAGCGCAGGCCAGCAATGTAGTCGGAGACCGCCTGGATTTCCTTGTTGTTGAGCTTGGCGGCAACCAAGGTCATGGACGCATTGTTGTTGCGAACGCCCTCGCGAAAGGCCGTCAACTGGGCTGCCGTGTAGTCGGCATGCTGACCTGCCAAGCGGGGGTACTGAGCCGGAATGCCTGCACCATTGGGGCTGTGGCAGCCGGAACAGGCGGGGATTTGACGCTCGGGCACGCCACCACGGTAAATGCGCTCGCCCAGCAAAACCAGGTCTTTGTCTTTGGCAAAGCCGGGCTTGGCGGTTTGCTTGGCCAGGTAGGCCGAGATGTTGAGCATGTCTTCGGGGCTGAGGGCGGCGACCATGCCACTCATGATGGCGTTGGCGCGCTTGCCCGACTTGTATTCGGTGAGTTGCTTGTTGATGTAGGCCGCATGCTGACCTGCCAGCTTGGGGTTAGTCGGCGTGGTGGACTGGCCGCCTGTGCCGTGACAGGCCGCGCATGCGCCGTTGAACGAGGCTTCACCCTTGGCCACGTCGGGCTTGACCACTTTGGCCGCTTCGGATGCCAAAGCAGGAGAGGCCGCCAAACTGCTGGCGAAAGAGAAGGCAACAACAGACAGGAAATGGGCGATGGGCTTCATGGATATTGGCCTGACGATCAAAAAACCGCTGAATTCTACAATGTGCCCATGCCCCCCACCTCACCCAATCCCCATTCCAACCCCAATGGGGGCCTGCTCACCGACAGCGAACTGCATCAAGCCAGGGGCTGGCTGCACACGGCCCGCTTCCTCACCACAGCGGCGCAGCTCAACCAGTTACCGGGGCATGACCACCCCGAGATTGCATTTGTGGGGCGCTCCAACGCCGGCAAATCCACTTGCATCAATGTGCTGACGCAGCAAAAACGCCTGGCCTTTGCCTCGAAAACGCCGGGGCGAACCCAGCACATCAATCTGTTCTCGCTGGGCCGGCAAAACCAGACCGATGCGGTCCTGGCCGATTTGCCCGGTTATGGCTATGCGGCGGTGCCCAAAGCCGACAAGGTGCGCTGGCAACAGGTCATGGCCAATTACCTGGTGAGCCGCCACAACCTGCGTGGCTTTGTGTTGTTGTGCGACCCTCGCCATGGCCTGACCGAGCTCGACGAGGTCTTGCTCAACCTCTTGCGCGAGCGCGTGGCCGAGGGCTTGCCCTTTGTGCTGGTGCTCACCAAAGCCGACAAGCTCAACCGCAGTGAGCAGCAAAAGGCCTTGTCGATTGCCCGCTTGCAAGCGGGCGGCGGCGACGTGGTGCTGTTTTCAGCCACCAAGCGCCAAGGGGTGGATGAGCTGACTGCACGCCTGTGGCAATGGGTGCACGCGCCCAGCCCGCATCAAGACGCAGCGTCGTAGGGCGACGGCTCGCCATGGGGCGTGGATTTGAAGCGCTGGTGCAACCAGTGGTATTGCGGCACCAGGTCCCGAATCAGGCCTTCTAGCTCGCGGTTCATGCGCGCGGTGTCGGCCACGGCGTCATCGGTGGGGTAGTCTGACCAGGCGGGCAGGACCGAGACCTCGTAGCCCCTGGACGTGAGCCGCGTGACCATAGGCATGACGCGTGCGCGCCCCACACGCGCAAGCCGCGAGAGCGACGGCACGGTGGCCGCAGGCCGATCAAACAAGGGCACAAACACCGATTCCTCAATGCCATGGTTGAGGTCAGGCAGCAAATACAACACGCCGTGCTGTTTGAGGACCGAGCGGATCACCTGCAGGCCATCTTCGCGACGGCAAACCCGCACATCGCCAAAGCGTTGTCTGCCCTGGCGCATCCAGGCATCCACCACCTCGTTGCGCTGGGGGGTGTAGATGGTCGCCAGCGGGCCGCTCTTGCGCAGACTCAGCGCGGTCCAGCCTGCATCCAGCCCCACAAAATGCGGTGCAAACACCACCGTGGCCTCGCTGGCTTCGATGAGGCTCGCATCGCCCACCCATTTGAGGCGCTGGCTCACCACCTCGGTTGAGGCATGCCACAGCCATGAACGGTCCAGCCAGGCCTGTGCAAATGCCACAAAGTGCGCCCTGAGCCATTGCCGACGCTGGCCGAGGCTGGCATGGGGGAACGCAATCGCCAAGTTGATGTCGCCCACCCGGCGGCGGCGCAGGGCAAAGGCATAGAGCACCCAGCCCAGGAACGCGCCCAAGGCGCGCAACACTGGCAGAGGCAACCAAGCCAAGCAGCGCATCAAAACCACACCCAGTCGGCTCAAGACGGCCTCCCGGTGCGCGGCTGCTTATCGCGGGCGTAGGACCACAGGTATTGCTCGGGGGCTTGCCGGATCAGTCGCTCGATGCCCTGGTTCATGAGGGTGAGGCGTTCAATCAGAGGGCGCCGGGCATCGCACAAGGCCGCCAGTTCGTCCTGATGAGCAAAATGGACCTTGAAACGCCCCCAGGGCAAGCGCTCGATCCAGCACATCAGCACGGGCGCACCGGTTTGCTCGGCGAGCTTGACCAGCAAGGTCATGGTGTAGACAGGACGGCCAAACCAGGGCGCCCATTCGCCTTGGCCTTCGGGGGGGACTTGATCGGGCATGATGGCCACACGCCCGCCTTGCCGCAGTGTCTTGAGCAGCAGCCTCACGCCGGAGGCATCGGCCGCAGCGGGCACCACCCCATCGCGTTCACGTGCATGGATTTGCATGCCTGCAAGCACCGATTTGCGCGAGGGGCGAAAGAGCACCGCCAAGGGTCCGTGTTCGGCCAAGCGGACCTCGGCCACGGCTTGCGCGCCAATCTCCCAGCAACCCAGGTGGGGCGAGAGGATGATCACGCCCTTGCCCATGGCCATGGCCGCGTCGTAGTGCGCCAGCCCTTCAAAGCTCACCCGGTCGAGCACGCCGCGGCCTTGTGGCCTTGCCCACAGCCAGGGCAACTCAGCCACCATCCGGCCCAGGTGCGCAATCGCCCCGCGCGCGCGCTGCATGGGCAAGCCCGACGCCAGCACCTGTCGCTGGAATTCGCGCCGATAGCCCGGTGAGATCAGCCACACCAGGCGGCCCAGCCATGCCCCAAGCCCTTGCATCAACGGCAAAGGCAAATGGGCCAACAGGCGAAAGGTGAACCACATGGGATGAAACTCAGCGATGGGGGCATAGGGCTTGTGTATGATTTCGATTGTCGCTGAGTTAATGGATCAACTTGCAGGGCGACAGCGCGGCGCGAGCCGCGTCTGAATGGGTCACCATTCCACTGCTAAAGCGTTCGCCAAGTCTCGTGAAGGTTGGCAACGCAACCCCAACACAACGAAAGGACTTTTCATGGCGAACGACTACCTCTTCACATCCGAATCCGTCTCCGAGGGTCACCCCGACAAAGTGGCCGACCAGATCTCTGACGCGATCCTCGATGCCATCTTCAAGCAAGACCCCCGCAGCCGCGTGGCCGCCGAGACCCTGACCAACACCGGCTTGGTCGTGCTCGCTGGCGAGATCACCACCAACGCCCATGTGGACTACATCCAGGTGGCACGCGACACCATCAAGCGAATTGGGTACGACAACACCGAATACGGCATCGACTACAAGGGCTGTGCCGTGATGGTGTGCTACGACAAGCAAAGCAATGACATCGCCCAGGGCGTTGACCACGCCAGCGACGATCACCTCAACACGGGCGCTGGCGACCAGGGCCTGATGTTTGGTTATGCCTGCGATGAAACGCCCGAGCTCATGCCCGCGCCCATCTACTACGCTCACCGCCTGGTCGAGCAGCAGGCACACAAGCGCCGCGATGGCTCCATGCCGTTTTTGCGCCCCGATGCGAAAAGCCAAGTGACCATGCGCTACGTGGATGGCAAGCCGCACAGCATCGACACCGTGGTGCTCTCCACCCAGCACAGCCCCGACCAAAGCGAGTCCCCCACCAAGATGAAGGCCAGCTTCGTGGAAGCCGTGATTGAAGAGATCATCAAGCCCGTGCTGCCCAAGGAATGGCTCAAGGACACGCGCTACCTCATCAACCCCACAGGCCGCTTCGTGGTGGGTGGCCCCCAGGGCGACTGTGGCCTCACAGGCCGCAAGATCATTGTGGACACCTACGGCGGCGCATGCCCCCACGGTGGTGGCGCTTTCAGCGGCAAGGATCCCACCAAGGTGGACCGCTCCGCAGCCTACGCCTGCCGCTATGTGGCCAAGAACATCGTTGCAGCCAAACTGGCCAGCAAGTGCCAGATCCAGGTGGCCTATGCGATTGGCGTGGCTCGCCCCATGAACGTGACGGTCAACACCATGGGCACGGGCGTCATCCCCGACGAGCAAATCGCGGCCTTGGTGAATCAGCACTTTGACCTGCGCCCCAAGGGCATCATCCAGATGCTCAACCTGCTGCGCCCCATCTACGAAAAGACCGCCTCGTATGGCCACTTTGGCCGCAACGATGCCGAATTCAGCTGGGAAAACCTGGACAAAGCCCAGGCCTTGCGCCAGGCTGCTGGCCTCAAGTGAACGCCGCACACCGCGACTGACGCTCAACTCAACGCGCGCCTAGTGACCCGATGACATGACCGCTTTGCTGGCCATCACGGGTCCCATTTATTTGATCGTGGCCATTGGCTACCTGTGCGTGCGCGCGGGCTGGTTCGCCAAAGCCGACCTCAAGGTGCTGGGCTTGTTTGTGCTGCGCGTGGCGTTGCCAGCGCTGATCTTCAACGCGGTGTCGTCCAAGACCTTCACCGACATCCTGCAGCCGCAATACCTGCTGGTCTTCACCGCCGCATCGCTCATCACCCTGGGGCTGGGTTTGGCTTGGGCACGCTGGGTGCGCGGCTGCTCGCCCAGCCAGGCGGGCATCATTGGCATGGGCATGATTTGCCCCAACAGTGGTTACGTGGGCTTTCCCATTGCCTTGCTCACCTTGCCTGCCGTGGCCGGCATGGGTCTGGCGCTCAACATGCTGGTGGAAAACCTGCTGCTCATTCCACTCACCCTCATGCTGGCCGCACGCGGCGAAAGCCGTGCCCCCTGGCATCGCCTGATGCTGCAATCCTTGCGCGATCTCGTGCGCACCCCATTTATCATGGCCTTGCTGCTGGGTTTGCTGTCCTCGCTGCTGGGTCTGCACATGCCCGACGTGGTGCAACGCATGGTGAACCTGCTCGCCAGTGCCAGCGCTGGCGTGTCGCTGTTCATCATTGGCGGCTCGCTGGCCGGGTTGAGCCTCAAGGGCTTGTGGGGGCACATCACCCCCATCCTGCTGGGCAAACTCTTCATCCAGCCCGGCCTGGTGGCCTTGGGGCTGTGGCTGTGGAACCAAAGCGGCCTGCCCATGATGTCCAGCGACCTGCAAGCGGCGGTGTTGCTGTTTTCGGCCATGCCCATCATGGGCATCTACCCCATCATGGCCATGCGCCACGGCCTGCAAGACGAGAGCGCCGCCGCCCAGCTGGCCTCCACCGTGCTGTCCTTCTTCACGGTATCGGCGCTGCTGAGTTTCATCCACTGACCAAGGGTTTTCCCTAGCCTCTTGAAACCCCGCAATCTGCCCCTATGATTAGCACTCAAGAGCGGCGAGTGCTAACGCCTCATGTTCAACCGCTCGGAAACGACCCCGAAAGGGGTTTGTCTTTCATTAACACTGCTTGATTAAGTGGAGAAACCATGAAACTGCGTCCCCTGCACGACCGCGTCATCGTTAAGCGCGTCGACAGCGAAACCAAAACCGCCTCTGGCATCGTGATCCCCGACGCCGCCGCCGAAAAGCCCGACCAGGGCGAAATCCTGGCTGTGGGTCCCGGCCGCCGCAACGACAAGGGCGACCTCGTTGCCCCCAACGTCAAAGTGGGTGACCGCGTTCTGTTTGGCAAGTACAGCGGCCAAACCGTCAAGGTGGACGGCGAGGAACTCCTCGTCATGAAAGAAGACGACCTCTTTGCCGTCGTCGAGAAGTGAACTTAATTCAGGAGATTTGAAATGGCAGCAAAAGACGTGATTTTTGGCGGTGACGCACGTGCCCGCATGGTCGAGGGCGTGAACGTTCTGGCCAACGCAGTGAAAGTGACCCTGGGTCCCAAGGGCCGCAACGTGGTGCTCGAGCGCTCCTTTGGCGCCCCCACCGTGACCAAGGACGGTGTGTCCGTGGCCAAGGAAATCGAACTCAAGGACAAGCTCCAGAACATGGGCGCCCAAATGGTCAAGGAAGTCGCTTCCAAGACCAGCGACAACGCCGGTGACGGCACCACCACCGCGACCGTGCTGGCCCAGGCCATCGTTCGCGAAGGCATGAAGTACGTCGCCGCAGGCGGCAACCCCATGGACTTGAAGCGCGGCATCGACAAAGCTGTGGCCGCCCTGATCGACAAGCTCAAGAAGGCCTCCAAGCCCACCACCACCTCCAAGGAAATCGCCCAGGTTGGCTCCATCTCTGCCAACAGCGATGAGTCCATCGGCAAGATCATTGCTGACGCCATGGACAAAGTGGGCAAAGAAGGCGTGATCACCGTGGAAGACGGCAAGTCCCTGGACAACGAACTCGATGTCGTCGAAGGCATGCAGTTCGACCGTGGCTACCTCTCGCCCTACTTCATCAACAACCCCGAAAAGCAAGCCGCCTTGCTGGACAACCCCTTTGTGCTGTTGTTCGACAAGAAGATCAGCAACATCCGTGACCTGCTGCCCACGCTCGAAGCCGTGGCCAAAGCCGGCCGCCCCCTGCTGATCATTGCCGAAGAAGTCGAAGGCGAAGCCCTGGCCACCCTGGTGGTCAACACCATCCGCGGCATCCTCAAGGTCGTGGCCGTCAAGGCACCCGGCTTTGGTGACCGTCGCAAGGCCATGCTCGAAGACATCGCCATCCTCACCGGCGGCAAAGTCATCTCCGAAGAAGTTGGCCTCACCCTCGAAAAAGTGCAACTCACCGACCTCGGCCAGGCCAAGCGCGTGGAAGTGGCCAAAGAGAACACCACCATCATCGACGGTGCTGGTGCTGCGGCCGACATTGAAGCGCGCGTCAAGCAAATCCGCGTGCAGATCGAAGAAGCCACCTCTGACTACGACCGCGAGAAGCTGCAAGAGCGCGTGGCCAAGTTGGCTGGCGGCGTGGCCGTCATCAAGGTGGGTGCTGCCACCGAAGTGGAAATGAAAGAGAAGAAGGCTCGCGTGGAAGACGCCCTGCACGCCACCCGTGCGGCAGTGGAAGAAGGCATCGTCGCCGGCGGCGGCGTGGCCCTGCTGCGTGCACGTCAGGCTGTGGGCGAGTTGAAGGGTGACAACCCTGACCAGAACCATGGCATCGCCCTGGTGATGAAGGCCATCGAAGCCCCCTTGCGCGAGATCGTTTACAACGCCGGTGGCGAGCCCAGCGTCGTGGTGAACAAAGTCCTCGAAGGCAAAGGCAACTACGGCTTCAACGCCGCCAACGACACCTATGGCGACATGATCGACATGGGCATTCTGGACCCCACCAAAGTGACCCGCACCGCGCTGCAAAACGCAGCCTCTGTGGCCTCTTTGATGCTCACCACCGAGTGCATGATTGCCGAAGCCCCCAAAGCTGACGCACCCGCACCTGCCATGCCCGACATGGGCGGCATGGGTGGCATGGGCATGTAAGTCCAGCCCCGTCTCGACCCCGGGCTTGGTCCCTGGGCTGAAACGCAAAACCCCGCACGGCTTTGGCCCTGCGGGGTTTTTGTTTGCATGAATAATATTTCTTATATTCACTTTAAATAGTTACAAATCATTAAAATATGTGCAGTTGATTGATCGACGCGAGTAAACTCCCCGCTTAAGCCAGCCCCCGGCGCTGATGTCATGGCCCAGTCCCTCGCTCAGGAGCACCCCATGAACACATGGCAAGAAGACCTGCTCAACCTGCTGCTCATCCCAGCGGCCTCACCCGAGGGCATCTTCATCCATTTTGAAAACTGCGCACGCAGTTTGGGCTTTGATCACGTGGCCTACGGTTTCCAAGCCCCTTATCCAGTGACTCGCCCCAAGATCACCCTGCTCAACAACTATCCCCGCCCCTGGCAAGACCGCTACGTCCAGGCGGGCTACCTCTACAACGACCCCACCATTGCGCATGGTCAGCATTGCCAATCGCCCATTCTTTGGAGCGATGAACTCTTTGCCAACAATCCCGCACTGTGGGCAGAAGTCAAAGAGCACGGCATCCGGTTTGGCTGGGCGCAATCCAGCCTGGAACGCAATGGGTCCAAAAGCCTGCTCACCCTGTGCCGGGGTAACGAGCCACTGACCCCGAGTGAACTCGAATGCAAAGAGGCCTACATGCGTTGGCTGGTTCAAGTGGCCCATGTGTGTCTGTCTCGAGCCATCACCACCCAGCACACCCAGATTGCCAACCCCCTGACCGCTCGCGAGCGCGAGGTCCTGCAATGGACGGCCGATGGGAAATCGGCTCAGGACATTGCTGACATCCTGACCCTGAGCAAAAGTGCAGTCGACTTTCACCTGAAAAACGTGATCGTCAAACTACAAACCACCAATAAAACAGCGGCTGTGGCCCGTGCAGCCTTGCTGGGTTGGCTGGGTTGATCACGCATGCAACGGCAAAAAAGGCATACTGGTCATCATGAACATCACTGACAAAGGGCAGGTCCTGGCCACCGTGAAGGAGCTCTTGGCCCTGCGCCTGAAGCATTTGCACTCGGCGACAGATCCAGATGCCAGCACGCTGCCCAGCGAGCAACGCTGCGGTACGGTCACCACCTTGAGTGGCTATACCGAATGGGTGGTGGATGCCCTCGTGCCCATTTCCATCGGTTGGGATTGGTGCATCCAGGCCCAGCCTCAGGCCGTGCGCTGGCAGCGCGATGACCTGCCACGCACCAACCTGCAATTGATGAACGAGCAGGGCAGCACCCTGGATTGGGAAGACAACTTGCGTGTATTGGCCACCTGGGTCGATGCGCAATGTTGGCAAAAAGAAGTGGCACTGGCATTGGGCACGCCCCCGCGCTGACCCCAGTTGAGTGCGCTGCCCGCACAGCACGCGCTGCACTTGGCCATCTACCAACCTACTATTTTTGGCAGGTTACAAATTCCAAGCTGATCCCTAGCATCCCTTGAAGAAAACCACATCAAGGGATGCATCACATGCTGCAATTCAATGCCGGGGCAAGGCAGCAACTGCCCCCACAAATTTTTGAGCAAATTGGTCATTACCGTCGTGAGGTATTCATCAACCGGCTGGGCTGGGAACTCCACACCATCGGCGGCTTGGAGCTGGACGAGTTCGACAGTCCAGACGCTGTGTATGTCTCTTGCCACGATGAAATCGGCGATGTGAATGGCGTTGCACGGCTGTTGCCCACCACCGTGCCCTACCTGATGGAAAAAGTGTTTCCCGGTCTGTGGGCAGGGGGCGAGCTGCCCCATGCGCCCCACATCTGGGAGCTGTCCAGGTTCGCAGCCATGGACTTGACCAAGCAGTCCAGCCTGGCCACGCATCAGGTGTCTTCTGCCATCGCGCCCGAATTCCTCCGGCAAGTGATGCACACCGCCAAGTCGCGCGGCGCCCGCACCCTGATCACGGTATCGCCCGTCGGGATCGAGCGCCTGTTGCGCGTCAACGGATTCAAAGCCAAACGGGCTGGTGTGCCCATGCTGTTTGGTCCGACACCCATCACCGCCTTGCAAATCGATCTCAGCGACTAAGTTCTGTTGTCATGCTCAAACAAGAAGTCAGGCTGTGGCCACAGCGCGCACCCTTTGCAAGCGGGCCTCAAGCCAGTGATGAACCATGCCTTCAGGTTTACCTCCCCGATCCCCTGGTCAGCACCGGCTTTGGCATGCTGGCCTTTGCAGGGGACAGCCATGCCCCGTGGCTAGATGCCTCAGCCCAGACCTATGGCGAATGGTTTGCCGCGCGCGGCGTGGCCGTCATCGTTGTCCAAGCGCGGCGCGGGCACGATGCCCTCGCCACCTGCGCTGACGCCTATGCTGCCCTCGCCCTGGTGCGCGCCAACGCCTCTGGCTGGGGCCTGGGTCAACACCAAATTGGTGTGATGGGCAGCTCGACGGGCGCACTCCTAGCTGGCATTTTGTGCACTGGCGCAGGCCAATCGCTGTTGCGTGCCCACGGGGTGAATGAGGTGGTTGACCTGTCGGTACGACCCAGCTTTGGCGTGTTTTGCTATGGCATGCTCACCCTCAACGATCCCTTGGTGCCTGGCCAAGGCCGCGCCAGCTTCCTGGGTCATGGGCAAGACGATGTGACCCTGCAGCAGGCCTTCTCACCCCTGGAAGCCGTGGATGCCACATGCCCGCGCGCCTTCATTTGGCACACGCTGGATGATGGGGTCGTCCCGGCTGAAAACGCCAAGCGGTTTGCAGCCCGCCTGTTGAAGGCGGGCGTTCCTCATGAGCTGCACCTTTATCAAAAAGGCATGCATGGCCTGGGTCTGGCTCGCGCTGAGCGGCTGTATTGGGCCAACGACTGCCTGCGCTGGATCACACTCTGAATCGGCGCTGCTGGCGCCGGTGTCACGCAAGGGTAAGCCCCAGGCTCATTGCCCCTGAGCAGAATAGGGGTTCTGTGGAAAATGGCCTCCCTCACATTGCATTTTTCCCATTGGGTTGGAGCTCACCATGACCTTAGACAGACGGCATTTCCTCACAGCCTCGGCCGCAGTTGCTGCAGGCCTCACTCATTCAGGCTGGGCCTGGAGCAAGCCGTTGTTTGACACGATCAACATGTTTGTCCCCGCCGCCCCCGGCGGCGGCTGGGACGGCACCGCCAGAGCCATCGAGCGCGCTGTCAAGGCCGCAGGCCTGGTGGGCAACATGCCCTTTGAGAATGTCGGGGGCGCTGGGGGCATGGTGGGCTTGCCTCGGTTTGTGAACCAGCGCAAAGGCCAGGCCAACACGCTCATGATCGGCGGCTCGGTGATGATTGGTGCGGGCATCGCCAACAAAAGCCCCGTCACCATCAAGGACGTGACCCCCATCGCCCGCCTCACTGAAGAGGCTGGCGTGATCGTGGTCCCAGCCAGCGGCAAGATCAAAACCTGGAAAGAACTCGAAGCCGCCATCAAGGCCAATCCCAAGGCAGTGTCGGTAGCGGGTGGCAGTGCAGGTGGCACCGATCACCTCATCCTGGGCATGCTCATCAAGGCCTTGGGCAAGAGCCCGCGCGATGCCGCCTACGTGGCGTTTGCGGGCGGGGGTCCAGCCAATGCAGCCCTCCTTGGCAACCAGGTGGTGGCAGGCATCTCGGGCTACTCCGAGTTTGAAGAACAAATCAAGGCCGGCAAGATGATCCCCTTGGCCGTATCGGGCAAGACCCGCATCCCTGGCGTGAACGTGCCCACCCTCATCGAGCTGGGCGTGAACGTCTCCGAATCCAACTGGCGCGGCGTGTTTGCAGCACCCGGCATCACCGCACCCCAGCGCGAAGCCCTGGTGGACCTGGTGACCAAGATGCGCAATTCCCCCGCCTGGAAGCAAGAGCTCGACACCCGCAAGTGGACCGATGCCTTCCTCACCGACAAGCCTTTTGAGCGCGAGTTGGCACAGGACATCGCCGACAAGGAAGTGCTCATGAAAGAGTTGGGGTTGGCATGACCCCATTTCGTCTTTCGCTGGCCTTGCTGGCCGTGTGTGCCGTGGCCATCTGGCAAGTCACCCTGATCCCCGAATCGCTGATGCAAATGGCCGTGGGTCCCACACTGGTGCCCAAAG
>RGCL01000027.1 GCA_009919175.1 Betaproteobacteria bacterium | reverse complement strand
GGGTTAACGACAGGCAACGGCAACGAGGTTTCGTGAAAGGATTATGGAATTGGTCTTACCAATTGTCGAACCCGAACAATCCCCTAGGTTCCTTCCCGAATGAGCACCGCGTCCACACCGCTGACCACCGTTCGCCTGTATCGGCAAATTGCCGAGCGGGTACGCGAGCTCATTGCCCAGGGGCGGTTTGCCAGCGGCGAGCGCTTGCCCGCCGAACGCGACTTGGCCTTGCAACTGGGCGTGAGCCGCCCCTCCGTGCGCGAGGCGCTGATCGCACTCGAGGTCGAAGGCCTGATCGAGGTGCGCACGGGCTCGGGGATTTATGTCTGCCCACCCCCCAGCCGTTCGTCCCAGGGCATTCGGTCCGCCCGCGTGGCCGAGACCGAACCGGTGGACAGCGATGAGTGGGGGCCGCTGGAGGTCTTGCAGGCGCGCTTGCTCATCGAAGGCGAGCTCGCAGCCTTGGCTGCCCACAATGCCCAGTCCGCGCAGTTGCGCGCCATCCGCAGCGCCCTCACCCTCATGCGCCGCGAGGCCAAGGCAGGCCGCCCGCCCCGCGATGGCGATGAAGCCTTTCATTTGGCCGTGGCCCAAGCCAGCGGCAACAGCGTCTTGCTCGACACCCTGAGCCTGTACTGGCGTGCGCGCGACAACACCTTGTTCGAGCGCCTGGGCGTGTACTTCGAAAACTCCAATTCCTGGCAGCTCGCCATTGGCGAGCACCAAGCCGTTTTGGATTGCATCGTGGCGCATGACGCGCCGGGCGCACGACGCGCCATGCAATCCCACCTCAGAAAAGCGTTTCAACGCTACAGCGCGGGCTGGCGCCGCGCCCCTCACTGAAGGAAGGCGTCTCGCCTCGCCAGCATTTCATGGTTCATTTCAACAAGGAGACCCCCATGACCCACAGCAAACGACACCACCTCAAGCGACTCGCGGCCTGTGGCCTGCTGGCTGCCACCGCGCTGCTCAGCGGCGGCTTGGCTCAGGCGCAAGCCACCAAGCTCAAGTGGGCGCACGTGTACGAGACCTCTGAGCCTTATCACACCGAATCCGTGTGGGCAGCCGAGGAAATCAAAAAGCGCACCAACGGCAAGTTCGACATCCAAGTCTTCCCCGCCTCGACGCTGGGCAAGGAAACCGACATCAACCAGGGCATGCAACTGGGCACGGTGGACATGATCATCTCCGGGCCGTCGTTCGCAGCGCGCTCCTACCCCCGCCTGGGCATCGCCTACTACCCGTTCATCTTCCGAGATGGCGACCATCTGCTGGCCTACTCCAAGAGCGACGTGTTCCAGGAAATGGTCAACGAGTTCCGCCAGAAAACCGGCATCCAGATCACGGCCTACACCTACTACGGTGCTCGCCACACCACCGCGCAAAAACCATTCAAGGACTGCGCTGGCATGAAGGGCCTCAAGATCCGCGTGCCTGATGTGCCCGCCTACACGGCCACACCCAGGGCTTGCGGCGCCAACCCCACCCCGATTGCATTTGCCGAGGTGTACCTGGCCTTGCAAAACGGCACGGTAGAAGCCCAGGAAAACCCCCTGACCACCATCGAAGCCAAGAAGTTCTATGAAGTGCAAAAGGCCATCATGCTCACCGGCCACATCGTGGACGGCTTGACCACCCAGATCGCCCCCCATATCTGGAACAAGCTCAGCGACGCCGAGAAGAAGATCTTCACCGACGTGACCCGCGAAGCTGCTGCACGCGCATCGGACGCGATCAAAAAGCGTGAGTCCGAGTTGGTGGGCGACTTCCGCAAGCGCGGCCTGCAAATCGTCGATGTGGACCGCGAAAGCTTCCGCAAAGCCGTGCTCGACAAATCGCCCCTGACGTCCATGGGCTTCACCCAGTCCGACTACGACCGCATCCAAGCGGCCAAGTGATGGCTTGACGCCTCGTCGTGCAAGCGGATGTCTGGTCAAGGCCAGCATCCGCTTGATCCTCAACCCTAGCCAATGTGAACCGCCATGAGCCAAGTGACCAACATTGATGATGTGCCCCAAGTGATGGGCGACGACGGCCAGTTCCACGCCGTTGATGAAGAGGTGGACTTCTCTGACACCCCGTTTGAAGCCTGGTTTGCGTTGCTGTTCTTCGTGGCCCTGGGGTTGACTGTTTTCTATCAATTCTTCACGCGCTACGCCTTGAACGACTCGGCCGCCTGGACCGAGGAGATTGCCCGCTATTTGCTCATTGCCACCGTGTTCACTGGCGCCGCCGTGGGCGTGGCCAAGAACAACCACATCCAGGTGGATTTTTTATACCGTCATATGCCCAATTGGTTGTGCCGCGCCCTGGCCATCCTGGTGGACCTCATCCGGGTGTTTTTTCTGGGCGCCGCTGTGGTGCTCACCTGGCAAATGATGGGCAAGCTCGGCAACTACCAGATGACGGTCATCAACCTGCCCATGAACATCGTCTACGGCGTGGTGCTGATTGGTTTTGCCTCGATGTTCGTGCGCTCACTGTGGGTGGCCTGGGTGCATATTCAGCGCGGCTACACCGTGCTGGAACGCCCTGAATCTGTGATGTCTGATCGCTGAAATTTTTGACGGAAACGCCATGCTCAAAATCATTTTTCTCTTCCTGATGTCCGGTGGCGTGCCAGTGGCCATTGCCATGGCCGGCTCGGCTCTCATCTACTTGCTGATCCAAGACAGCACGCCGCCTTTTGTGGTGATCCACCGCATGGTGTCGGGCATCGACTCCTTTCCCTTGCTGGCCGTGCCGTTTTTCATCCTGGCCGGCAACCTGATGAACAACGCGGGCATCACCAACCGCATCTACAACTTTGCCTTGGCCCTGGTGGGCTGGATGCGCGGTGGCCTGGGTCATGTGAACGTGGTGGGCTCGGTGGTGTTTGCCGGCATGAGCGGCGCAGCAATTGCCGATGCCGCTGGTCTGGGCACGATTGAAATCAAGGCCATGAAAGACCACGGCTACAGCACCGAGTTTGCAGTGGGCGTGACGGCGGCCTCGGCCACACTCGGCCCCATCATCCCGCCCAGCCTGCCCTTTGTGATTTACGCCATGATGTCCAACGTCTCGGTGGGCGCGCTCTTCATGGCGGGCATCCTGCCCGGCGGCCTCATGGCCTTGCTGATGATGCTCACCGTGGCCTATTACGCCCACAAAAACAAATGGGGCGCTGACACGCCCTTTGTCTGGAAAACCGTGCTGGGTGCCCTGGGTGAGATGGCCGTGGTCATGGTTTGGCCGACTGCGATCTACTTTCTGGTGACCGAGTGGGAATACCAGGCCCAGCTCACGGTGGCCGTGGGCTTGGTGGTGCTCTTTGCCGCAGACCGCATCTTCAAGTTCCAGGCGGTGCTGCCCATCATGACGCCCGTGCTGCTCATTGGTGGCATGACCACCGGCGTCTTCACCCCCACCGAAGGTGCCATCGCCGCTTGCATCTGGGCCATGGTGCTGGGGCTGGTCTGGTATCGCACCCTGAGCTTCAAACGGCTGGTCAGGGTGTGCCTGGACACGGTGGAGGCCACGGCCACCATCATGTTCATCGTGGCAGCGGCCAGCATCTTTGGCTGGATGCTCACGGCCACAGGCGTGACCACGGCCATCAGCGCCTGGGTGCTGGACTTCACCCGCGAGCCTTGGGTGTTCTTGCTGCTGGCCAACCTGCTCATGCTGTTTGTGGGCTGCTTCTTGGAGCCCACCGCCGCCATCACCATCCTGGTGCCCATCCTCGTGCCCATCTGCCAGCAGTTGGGCATTGACCTGGTCCACTTTGGCCTCATCATGGTCCTCAACCTCATGATTGGCCTGCTGCACCCGCCCATGGGCATGGTGCTGTTTGTGCTCGCACGCATCTCCAAGCTGAGTGTGGAGCGCACCACCGTGGCCATCCTGCCCTGGCTGATTCCGCTGCTGGGCTCCCTGATCATCATCACCTATGTACCCAGCCTCTTCATGTGGCTGCCCAAGATGTTTTATTGAACCCCAAGACCATGCAAGCATTCATTCGTCTTCACGCCGCCGATGATGTGGTCATCGCGCGCGCCCAACTCATGAGCGGCACCACCATCGAGGGCGTGGCCGTGCGCGGCCTCATCCCGCCTGGGCACAAGGTGGCCATGCGCGTCATCGAGTCTGGCCAAGCCGTGCGCCGCTACAACCAGATCATTGGGTTTGCCAGCAAGCGCATCGAGGCGGGCGAGCATGTGCACACGCACAACCTCGACATGGGACCGGACAAGGGCGGCTTTGCGCGCGACCATGCCTTTTGCGCCGACCGCAAGCCCGCGCCCGAGCGCAAGACCGCCACCTTCCAAGGCATCGTGCGGGCGGATGGGCGTGTGGCCACGCGCAACTACATCGGCGTGCTCTCGAGCGTGAACTGCTCGGCCACCGCAGCGCGCGCGATTGCCGACCATTTCTCGCGCCGCAACAACCCGCAGGCGCTGGCGGCCTATCCGAATGTTGATGGCGTGGTGGCCATCACCCACGGCACGGGCTGCGGCATGGACACGGAAGGCGAAGGCATGAAGGTGCTCGAACGCACGCTCGCGGGCTACGCCACCCATGCCAACTTTGCGGCCATCGTGGTCGTGGGGCTGGGTTGCGAGGCCAACCAAATCAACACCTGGCTGGCGCACAGCGAGCTCAAGCAAGGCACCAAGCTGCACGCCTTCAACATCCAGGACACGGGGGGCACGGCCAAGACCGTGGCCAAGGGCGTGGCCTTGATCGAATCCATGCTGCCCGAGGCCAATGCGGTGCAACGCGTGCCGTGCAGCGCCGAACACCTGGTGATCGGATTGCAGTGCGGCGGCTCCGACGGCTATTCGGGCATCAGCGCCAACCCGGCGCTGGGCGCAGCGGTGGATTTGCTGGTGGCGCATGGCGGCACGGCCATCCTCAGCGAGACCCCCGAGATTTATGGCGCCGAGCATTTGCTCACCCGCCGTGCGGTGTCACCCGAGGTGGGGCAAAAGCTCATCGACCGCATCCACTGGTGGGAGAACTACACCCGCATCAATCAGGGCGAGATGAACAACAACCCCTCGCCAGGCAACAAGGCCGGCGGCCTCACCACCATCTTGGAAAAGTCCCTGGGTGCGGTGGCCAAGGGCGGCACCACCAACCTGGTGGCGGTTTATGAATACGCCGAGCGTGTGAGCGCACATGGCTTTGTGTACATGGACACCCCAGGCTATGACCCGGTGAGCGCGACTGGCCAGGTGGCAGGCGGCGCCAACCTCATTTGCTTCACCACCGGGCGGGGCTCGGCTTATGGCTGCGCGCCCTCACCCTCGCTCAAGCTGGCCACCAACACTGCCTTGTGGGAGCGCCAGACCGAAGACATGGACATCAATTGCGGCGACATCGTCGATGACGGCAGCAGCATTGCCGAAAAAGGCCAGGCCATTTTTGAGCACATCCTGCGTTGCGCCTCGGGCGAACCCAGCAAGAGCGAGCAGCATGGCTATGGTCAAAACGAATTCGTGCCCTGGCAACTCGGCGCGGTGATGTGAGGGCTTGATCATGACGCACCGCATTCGCTCTGACGAACTCACCCAGCGGGTGAGCGCCATGTTTGTCGCCGCAGGCACCAGCCCTGAGCGTGCCCACACCGTGGCGGCCAACCTGGTGCTGGCCAACCTCAGCGGCCACGACTCGCACGGCGTGGGCATGGCGCCGCGCTATGTGGACGCGATTGCCGAAGGCCGTCTGCAACCCAACGCCTCGGTGCGTGTGCAGCTCGACAGCGGCATGCTGCTGGGGCTCGATGGCCAAGGTGGGTACGGCCAAGTGGTGGGCGAGCAGGCCATGCACCTGGCCTTTGAGCGCGTGCGCCAGCATGGCGCCTGCATCATGGCTTTGGCCCATGCCCATCACCTGGGGCGCATTGGCCACTTTGCCGAAATGGCCGTGGCCCAGGGTTGGGTGTCGCTGCATTTTGTGAGCGTGTTCAGCCGCCCGGTGGTGGCGCCCTATCACGGGGGTGATGGCCGCTTTGGCACCAACCCCTGTTGCATCGGCATTCCGCTGGGGTCAGGTGATGCGGTGCGCGAACCCTTTGTGCTGGACTTCGCCACCAGCCGCGTGGCGCAGGGCAAGATGCGAGTCGCCCACAACGAAGGGCGGCGCGTCCCCGAGGGCTACCTCATCGACGAACACGGCCACCCCACCACCGATCCCGGCGTGGTGGTGGTGCCGCAATCCAATGGACGCTATGGCGCGCTCATGACCTTTGGTGACCACAAGGGCTTTGGCATGGCGGTGGCTTGCGAGCTGCTGGGCGGCGCGCTCACGGGCGCAGGCACCTGGCACCAGGAACCCGATGCCCGCCGAGCCGTCTTCAACGGCATGCTCACCATCCTGATTGACCCCACACGGCTGGGCACGCAGGCCTCGTTTGCCAGTGAAGCCCTGGCCTTTGTCGACTGGCTGCGCCAAAGTCCACCCGCACCGGGCACCGACGGCGTCTTGCTCGCCGGTGAGCCCGAGCGCGCCGCACGGGCCGCTCGCGGGCAGGCCGGCATCGACATCGACGACACCACCTGGGCTGAACTTGAAGGTGCAGCCCAGCGGGTTCACCACGTGTTTTGAAGCCTGAGCCTTGACCATGAAGCCTCCCCGCATCACCGACATCCGCGCCACCAGTGTGAGCGTGCCCCTGCTCGCGCCGCTGCGCCATGCCAATGGTGCGCACTGGGGTCGCTTTGTTCGCACCATCGTCGAAGTCCACACCGATGTGGGTTTGGTGGGTCTGGGTGAAATGGGAGGCGGTGGCGAAAGTGCCGAGGCCTCGATCCGTGGCCTCACCCGCTACCTCCAAGGCCACAACCCCATGGAGCTCGAAGCCCTGCGCTTCAAGATCTGCAACCCCACGGCCAGCCTCTACAACAACCGCACGCAACTGCATGCGGCCATCGAATTTGCGTGCCTGGACATCATGGGTCAGTTTTTGGGCGTGCCTGTGTGCGACTTGCTCGGCGGCCAGGTGCGCGACACCGTGCCCTTTGCCAGTTACCTGTTTTTCAGGCACCCCAACACCCAAGGCCAGGGTGAAGTGCGAACGGTGGAGCAACTCGTGGACGAAGCCCTGGCCGTGAAGGCCAAGCACGGCTTTTCCACCCATAAGCTCAAAGGCGGCGTGTTCCACCCCGACTTTGAACTCGAGGCCTTTCGCGCCATGGCCAAGGCCGTGGGCAGCGACTCGGTGCGCTACGACCCCAATTCGGTGCTGAGCGTGGAGCAGGCGATCCGCTTTGGTCATGCCATTGAAGACTTGAACAACGACTACTTTGAAGATCCCACCTGGGGGCTCAACGGCATGCGACGCGTGCGCGAGAAGGTGAACATTCCTTTGTCGACCAACACGGTGGTGATCAACTTTGAACAACTCGCCACCAACGTGCGCGACCCGGCCGTGGATGTGATCTTGCTGGACACCACGTTTTGGGGAGGCATTCGCCCGTGCATCAAGGCCGCCGGCGTGTGCGAGACCTTCCAACTGGGCATTGCGGTGCATTCCTCGGGTGAATTGGGCATTCAGCTCGCGACCATGTTGCACATGGGTGCGGTCTTGCCCAACCTGGCCTTCAAGGCCGATGCCCACTATCACCACTTGGCCGATGACATCATCGAAGGCGGCCTCATGCCGTATGTGAAGGGTGCGATTGCTGTGCCCACGGCACCGGGTCTTGGCGTCAAGCTCGACCGCGACCGCGTCGCCCACTACGCCGAGGAATTCAAGCGCCTGGGCGGCTACCCTTACGACCGCGACCCTGACCGCGACGATTGGTATGCGCTGGTGCCCAATGAGAACTGGGCTGACCCGGCCAAGCCCGCATCAGCCGGGGCGAGCCGGCCAAGCTGAGTCAACTGCGTCAGGCCAGCGCCGCCTGCGTGTCCATGAGCGAATCACTGCCCGCGCGAATGCGTTGCATCAGGGTGGCCGTCTCGGGAAAGAGCTGGGCAAAGTAGAAACGGGCGGTTTGCAGCTTGTTGGCATAAAAGCTGTCGGTGCTGCCCGAGGCCACCGTGCGCAAGGCCACTTGCGCCATGCGTGCCCAGAAATAAGCCATGACCAGGTGCCCGACCAGGCGCAGATAGTCCACGGCTGCCGCACCCACTTCGTCGGGGTTTTGCATGGCCTTGAGGCCCAGCTCCGTGGTGAGTTGCGTGAGCTGCTCACCCAACATGGCCAAGGGCTTGATGTAGGGCGCCATGGCGGCATCGGTGGCACACTCCTGCACCAGAGCGGCCACCAGCTTGCCAAATTTGCGCAGGGTTGCGCCCTGGTTGCCCAGCACCTTGCGACCCAGCAAGTCCAGGCTTTGGATGGTGTTGGTGCCTTCATAGATCAGGTTGATGCGCGCATCGCGCACATGCTGCTCCATGCCCCATTCGCGGATGTAGCCATGGCCGCCAAAGACTTGCAAGCAGGCGTTGGTGGCTGCAAAGCCGTTGTCGGTGATGAAGGCCTTGATGATGGGGGTGAGCAAGGCCACCATCTCGGCGCTCTCTTTGCGGACGTTGTCGTCGGGATGGTGCAGCTCTTTGTCGATGAGCAAGGCGCAATGCGTGGCCAGGGCACGCCCCCCTTCGGCATACGCCTTGGCGGTGAGCAGCATGCGCCGCACATCGGGGTGAACCAGGATGGGGTCGGCGGGTTTGTCTTTGGCCTTGGGGCCGCTGAGGCTGCGCGACTGGATGCGGTCCTTGGCATAGGCCAGCGCGTTCTGATAGGCCACCTCGGTGAGGCCCAGCGACTGATTGCCCACCCCCAGTCGGGCGGCATTCATCATCACAAACATGGCGGCCAGACCTTTGTTGGGTTCGCCCACCAGCGTGCCCACCGCACCGTCAAGGATCATCTGGCAGGTGGCATTGCCATGAATGCCCATCTTGTGTTCGAGGCCACCGCAATGGATGGCATTGCGCTCACCCAGGCTGCCATCGGGCTTGACCTTGAACTTGGGCACGACAAACAGGCTGATGCCTTTGCTGCCCGCTGGCGCATCGGGCAAACGGGCCAAGACCAGGTGAACGATGTTGGCGGCCATGTCGTGCTCGCCCGCGCTGATGAAGATTTTTTGTCCGCTGATGGCGTAGCTGCCATCGGGCAAGGGCTCGGCCTTGGTGCGCAGCATGCCCAGGTCGGTGCCGCAATGCGGCTCGGTGAGGCACATCGTGCCCGTCCACTCGCCACTGGTGAGTTTGCTGAGGTAGATCTGCTTTTGCTCGGGCGTGCCGTGGGCATGCAAGCACTCGTAGGCGCCATGCGAGAGGCCGGGGTACATGGTCCAGGCCTGGTTGGTGGCGTTGAGCATTTCGTAAAAGCACTGGTTGAGCACAAAGGGCAAGCCTTGGCCGCCATAGGCCGGGTCGCACGACAAAGCCGCCCAGCCTCCTTGCACATACTGGGCGTAGGCGGCCTTGAAGCCGTCGGGGGTGGTCACCTCGTGGGTTTTGGGGTCCAGCTTGCAGCCCTGGATGTCGCCCACCAGGTTGAGCGGCAACAACACCTCGGACGCAAATTTGCCGCCCTCTTCGAGCACGGCGTTGAGGGTCTCCTCATCCAGATCGGCATGGGCAGGCAGGGCTTTGAGCTGGGACACAGCGCCATGCAATTCGTGCAGCACAAAGTGCATGTCGCGCAAAGGGGGTTGGTAGTGGGGCATGACGCGCTCCTGGATGAGGTCTGGGGCGCGATCATAATTGAACGATCGTTCTTTTTGTGGATTTTGTTGAAAACCCCAGCGGCAACAGGGCTCTGGCCTGGGTTGCGGCCAGCGCAGGCTCAAGTCAGGGGGAATCGACCGCCCAAGCCTGGGCTGGCCCTGGTCAGGCTCAGGCGAGCAAGAGGCCCAGCGCGTCGTCGAGCTGTTCGGTGGGCAATCGACGAAAGCCCGAGCGGGCATAGCGTTGCAGGCGGCCTTGCATCCAGGCGGTGATCACGCCCGCACGGACTGCGGCATCGGCGCCGGGGCTGATGGAATCGGTGGCCTCGTCGCGCAGCACCTGCTTGAGGCTGGACTCCACGCGCTCGAAAAATTGCCCCATGCGCTGCTGCAAGCGCGTGTGCTCAAACACCAGCGCATCGCCCACCATGACGCGCACCATGCCGGGGTTTTGCTGGGCAAAGCGCAGCAGCACCTGGACCATTTGCGCCACGCGCGTGCGCGCCGGCTCGGGGCGCTGGGCAATCTGGTTGTAGAGGGTGAAGACGCTTTGCTCGATGAACTCGATGAGGCCTTCGTACATCTGGGCCTTGCTGGCAAAGTGCCGATACAAGGCCGCCTCGCTCACCCCCACATGCTCGGACAAGGTGGCAGTGGTGATGCGCTCAATCTGCGGTGACTCGAGCATCTTGGCCAGCACTTGCAGGATCTGCATGCGGCGCTCGCCGCGTTTGAGGCGCTGGGTGGGCTCTGGCTGCGCAGGTGTGGCAGGTTTGGACTGAGATGCATCCATGCGCGAGCCTCCTCGAAGTGGGGTCGTATCAATGGGAACGAATCATGGTCCCGAATGCCTGATCTGACAAGATTTCGAGCAACATGGCATGCGGGACACGTCCGTCAATGATGTGCACGGCATTCACGCCGCTCTTGGCCGCATCGAGCGCACCGGCGATCTTGGGGATCATGCCGCCGCTGATGGTGCCGTCGGCACAGAGTTCGTCGATGCGCCGGGGGGTGAGCTCGGTGAGGAGGTTGCCGTCCTTGTCCAGCACACCGCGGATGTTGGTGAGCATGAGCAGCTTCTCGGCTTGCAAGACGGTGGCGAGCTTGGCGGCCACCACGTCGGCGTTGATGTTGTAGGACTCGTTGTGCTCGCCAAAACCAATGGGGCTCACCACCGGAATGAAGGCGTCGTCCTGCAAGGCCTTGACCACACTGGGATCGATGGCAGTGATGTCGCCCACCTGGCCCACGTCGTGAACGGTGTTGGGGTCGTTGGGGTCAACCAGCTTGAGTTTTTTGGCACGGATGAGCCCCCCATCACGGCCGGTGAGGCCCACGGCCTTGCCGCCCGCGCGGTTGATGAGGCCCACGATGTCTTGCTGCACCTCGCCGGCCAGCACCCACTCGACCACTTCCATGGTCTCGGGATCGGTCACACGCATGCCCTGGATGAATTCGCCTTTTTTACCCAGTCTCTGCAAGAGGCCTTCGATTTGCGGCCCCCCCCCGTGGACCACAACGGGGTTCATGCCCACGAGCTTGAGCAAGACCACATCCTCGGCAAAGGCTTGCTGCAAGACCGGGTCGGTCATGGCGTTGCCGCCGTACTTGATGACCAGGGTCTTGCCGTGAAAGCGGCGGATGTAGGGCAATGCCCTGGCCAGCAGATCGGCCTGGTCCTGTGGCGAAATCGAGGCGGCTGTCATGCTCAACCCTCGGATTCAGCGATGGCCGGGCCTCCCAGCACCTTGTTGCGAACGATTTCGCGCAGGAGTTTTTTCTCGGAGAAATTGAGCGGCCTGTCGAGCACACGGCGCACACGCAGCAGCAAATGGCGGTCGACTTCCTGGGGGATGCCCTGGCTGCCTGACAACTCTTCGCGCAAGTCTTCGCGCAGGTCATCGGGTTCCTCGTCCCACCAAAAGTCCACCACTTCCTGCATCTTGGCGCGCGACTGATCCAGGCTCGCGGGGGTGGCCACGTGCGGGGTGCGCGGCTGGGTCAAGTCCTTGAGGGCCATGGGATGCAAGAACACACGGCGGTCGGCCTGGGCCAGCAGTTGGCACCAGGCAGGGTCTTCCTGCTCGAGTTGGTCAATGTGGCGTGCACTTTCATCGGCCAGCAGGTAGACGCTCAGACCATAGAGCTGGGCCTCGTCCATCACAGCGCGCAGGCGCTCGTCATCGCTGGCAATGAGCAGGTGCTCGCAGGCCTGACGCTCGGCCAGGCGGCGAATGTCGGCGCTCAGCGCATGGAACACATCTTCAGAGGTCTCGGTGCTCGTCCAGCGCGCGATCTGGTCGTTGGGGTACTGGTGGTCATTGGCCTCGCCATACCAATAGATGCGGCGGATGTCCAACGACAGGTGCGCCTGCTTCAGAGCCGAGCCCAGCACAGCAGGCAGCATCTGGCGCTGCAAGCCCTCAAGGCTGGTGTCTTCAGCGGCACCTTGCTTGAGCAACCAGGTGAAGTAATGCGCATCGACCAGGGCCATGCATGAACCCTGGCGGGCATGGTGGCCATGATGGGGCGCGTGCTCTTTGGCGCGGTGAATGGGACCAGATTGGGGTGAACGGGGTTCAAATTTCATGACTAAAACGCCTTGAAGCGAAAAATAAAAAGTTAAGGGGCATTACGCCAAAAGATTCTAGACCAAGCCACCTGGCTCAGGCTTGGCGGGCACTCAAGAGCCCTTGGGCGACTTGCTCATCCGTTTGACCAAAGCGGCGAACCCGGCTCTGGTAGGAGAGCAAGGCCTTCTCAAAGTGCTCTTCCTTGAACTCCGGCCAGAACACATCGGTGAAATACAGCTCGGTGTAGGCCATTTGCCAGATCATGAAGTTGCTGATGCGCTGCTCGCCACCGGTGCGAATGAGCAAGTCGGGTTCAGGCAAATCGGCGGTGCTCAGATGGGCAGCGAGGGCTTGTTCGGTGAGCTCGCTCACATCGCGCCCCGGGTGCTGCGCCTGCCAGCGGCGCATGGCCTGAAGGATGTCCCACTGGCCGCCGTAGTTGGCCGCAATCGTGAGGTGAAAACGGGTTTGATCCGCCGTGGCGGCCTCGGCGTGGGCAATGCGCGACTGGATGTCGGGGTCAAAACCGCTGCGGTCACCGATCACTCGCAAGCGGATGTCCGCATCCACCAAGGCGGCAATCTCGCGCTCCAGGTATTGGCCAAAGAGCTCCATGAGCATGGACACCTCTTCGGGGGGGCGGCGCCAGTTCTCGGTGCTGAAGGCAAACACGGTGAGGTAACGCACACCGTGGGTGGCACACCAGCGCGCGGCACTGCGCAAGTTGGCTGCCCCGCGCAAATGCCCCACCGAACGCGGCATCATGCGGCGCTTGGCCCAGCGGCCATTACCGTCCATGATGATGGCGATGTGTTGAGGGATGCTCATGGCCCAGATTCTAGTAAAGTGGATTCATCCACTCCCCATCGCATCCTTGGAGGACTGCACATGACCAAGCCACCCCCATTCGACCCCATGCACTTGACCGATGCCATGCGCGAATCTGCCCAGCAAATCTGGCTGGCCGGCGTGGGCGCGTTTTCCAAAGCCCAGCAAGAAGGGGGCAAGGTGTTTGAAAACCTGGTCAACGACGGCTTGAGCATCCAGCGCAAGACCCAGGCCGTGGCCGAAGAAAAATGGAGCCAGGCCACGCAACGCATGAGTGACATGGCCGAGCAAATCTCCAACAAGACCGTGACCTCGGTGGACAGGCTGGAGACGATTTTTGAGGACCGGGTGATCAAGGCACTCATCCGACAGGGCTACCCCACGCCCCAGGACTGGCTGGCCTTGCAGCACCGCGTGCGGGCACTGGAAGAAGCCCTCATGGGCGCAAGCCGCGCCGCTGCGGCGGGCAAGGCTGCGGCGCGCTCGGGCTCGACCCCGGCCACGCCTGCGGCAGCCAAAAAGACCCGCAAAGCCAGCACAGCACCGGCAGCGGGCAAATCCCAAACTGCACGTGCCTCTGCGCGATCAACCGGGCGCTCCAAAACCTGATGGCCGATCCACGCAATGCCCCTGGGATCCAAGGTCCCGCCTCGCTCACCTCAACCCTGAGCGCCGCTTAGCCCATGGCACGCAAAGCCCCCAGGCGCACCGCCGAGCGCATCCTCGACACCTCGCTGGCCTTGTTCAACCGGTACGGCGAGCCGGGGGTGTCAACAGCCCAGATCTCCAGCGAGCTCAACATCAGTCCGGGCAACCTCTACTATCACTTCCCGGCCAAAGACGTCTTGGTCAATGCCTTGTTCGACCAGTATGTGCAGCACCTCAATGAACTCCTGCCGGCCGCGCCCGATGTGGGCGATGTGGAAAACGCCTGGTTTTTCCTGCATGCGCTCTTTGAGCGCGTGTGGGCCTACCGCTTCCTCTATCGCGACATCAATCACCTGCTGAGCAACAACCGCCACCTCGAACAGTCCATGAAGAACGTGCTGCTGGACAAGACCTCAGCCTTCAAGGGCATGTTGCAGGGCTTATCGCATGCGGGGGTGCTCCAGCTTGAATCCAGCGACCGCGACGACCTTGCGGTGCACATGGTGGTGATGCTGACGTGGTGGTTGAGCTACGAATATGTGCGCGACCCGCGCCATGCCATGGCCGATGAGCATGCCCAGCGCAGCGTCTTGCGCGGGGCCTTGCACGTCATGGGGTTGTTGTTGCCGCACCTCGATGCCGCTTCACGCGAGCACCTTCGGCAGCTGCGCACGGCTTACATGCCCAGCCCCTGAAGGCGCGAAGGCAATCGACTCGCGGCCACAGGCAGCGGTGCCCGCACAGGGCAGCGCCGCCGCCAGGCTCAAGCCTTGGCGAAATACGCCTGCACCAAACGCACCCAGGCTGTGCCGCCCAGGGGGATGAGGTCGTCGTTGAAGTCGTAGCTGGGGTTGTGCAGGGTGCAGGGGCCTTCGCCGTGACCGGGCATGCGGTGGTCGCCCATGCCGTTGGCCATGAAGAAATAGCAGCCCGGCTTTTCGAGCAGCATGTAGGAGAAGTCTTCAGCCCCCATGGTGGGCTCTTGTGCATGGACATGGTCCGGACCCACCATGTCTTCGAGCACCTTGCGCACAAAGGCGCTGGGGCCTTCGTGGTTAATGGTGGGCGGGTAGTTGCGCTTGAACTCAAAGTCCACCGTCGCGTTGTGCGCGGCGGCCACGTGATGCGCCACCTGCCGCATGCGCTCCTCGATGAGGTCGAGCACGCCAATTGAGAAAGTGCGCACCGTGCCCTGCAATTCGCAGCTGTTGGGCACGACGTTGGTGGCTTCGCCCGCGTGGATCATGGTGACCGAGATCACGCCCGCATCGACGGGCTTTTTGTTGCGCGAGATGATGGTTTGAAAGGCTTGCACCATTTGGCAAGCCACGGGCACGGGGTCAATCCCATCGTGGGGCAATGCAGCGTGGCTGCCCTTGCCCCTGACGGTGATCTTGAATTCGTTGCTCGAGGCCATGACCGGGCCAGGGCTCACGGCAAAGTGACCCGTGGGCATGCCAGGCCAGTTGTGCAGGCCAAAGACTTGCTCCATGGGAAAGCGCTTCATCAAGCCGTCCTTGATCATCTCGCGTGCGCCGCCACCGCCTTCCTCGGCGGGCTGGAAGATGAAATACACAGTGCCATCGAACTGGCGGTGCTTGGCCAGGTGTTGGGCGGCTGCAAGCAAGGTGGCCACATGGCCATCGTGCCCGCAGGCGTGCATGTGTCCAGGCTTGCGGCTGGCGTGATCAAAGGTGTTGCGCTCCTGGATGGGGAGCGCATCCATGTCGGCACGCAGGCCAATGGCCCGCGTGGACTGACCGCATTGGAGGATGCCCACCACGCCCGTGCCACCGATGCCTTCTTCGAAAGGAATGCCCCATTCGGTGAGCTTGTCTTTGACCACCTGGGCGGTGCGGTGTTCGTCAAAGCACAACTCGGGGTTGGCATGGATGTCACGGCGGATGGCCGTGAGTTGCTGGGCTTGCGCCACGATGTCGTCGAGGAGGTTCATGACCCTAGGATAAACCAAGCCTTTGAAACGCGCCTGAGGAATAACCTGATGGCCCCAAAAGGCGCGTACCCCGGGTTTTCACGAGGCGACGCGCCCTGAAACCGGCTCGGGATCAGCCCGCAGGCCAGCGATGTCGCGCGAGCGTCAGCAAGCCCTCAAAAATCAGGCCTTCAACCAGCTCAAAAGGAACGGTCATGCTCGGCGCCATCTTCCAGCCCGCGCCGCCTGTCATGTAGCACAAGGGGGCCTGGCCGCAGCGCTCGCTCAGGTGCCTGTGCATGCGCTCGATGGCGCCAGCGATTGCGAAGGTCCCGCCACTGGTGAGGGCGTCGCTGGTGTTGGTGGGGAATGTCTTGACTTCGCCGGTTGGCACGTGCAAACCCGCCGTGCCCGATTCGAGGGCGCGCAGCATGATGCCGTGACCGGGCAGGATGAGGCCGCCCAGGAAATGGCCTTCGTGGTCGATGGCCTCGACGGTGACCGCCGTGCCCACCATGACCACCACCAGGGGCCTGGGCGGCTGCCCCTGACATTGATCGAGCATGCGATGCCTGGCGCCCACCATGGCCACCCAGCGGTCTGCGCCCAGGCGCATGGGGTGGTCGTACCCATTTTTGAGCCCCGCCTCTTCAGCCGAGGGCACCACCCAGCTGGGCACCACATCCCAGTGCTCCAATTGAGCTTCGATGCGGCGGCGGATGGCTTCGCCCGCCACCACGCAACCCAGCACGCGCGTGGGTGCGGCCAGGCGATGCCACTCGAACTCGGCCAGGCGGTCAATGTGCTCCAGGAACACCGCGCCTTGGGAGATGAGCCGAGCGCCACGAGCCATGGACTCGTACTGAGCCCACTTCAAACGTGTGTTACCGACATCGATTGCGAAAAATGTCATGATGCGACCTGCTTCGGACCATTATGTCAAACCCCTCATGAATCAAGACCTCACCTCCTGGAGTGCTTGTGCGCTCTCCCAAGCCATTCACCAGAAAACAGTGTCTTGCCGCGAAGTCATGCAGGCCCACCTCAGGCGCATCGCGGTCCTCAATCCCCGATTCAACGCCATCGTATCGCTGGTTGACGAAAGCCGCCTGCTCGCTCAAGCTGACGAGTGCGACAGTGAGCTCGCACGCGGTCATTCACGGGGCTGGATGCATGGCTTTCCCCTGGCCGTCAAAGACTTGGTGCTTAGCCAAGGCGTGCGCACCACTCTGGGCTCGCCGCTCATGGCGAACTTTGTCCCCAACCAGGACAGCACCACCCTGGCGCGCATGAAGGCCGCAGGCGCCATCGTGATCGGCAAAACCAACACGCCCGAATTTGGTCTGGGCTCGCACACCTTCAACGAGGTGTTTGGCCCCACACGCAATGCCTATGACCCCAGCCGCAGCGCAGGCGGCAGCAGCGGTGGCGCAGCCGTTGCCCTGGCCTTGGACCTCGTGCCCGTGGCCGATGGCTCGGACTTCATGGGCAGCCTGCGCAACCCGGCGGGCTGGAACCACATCTATGCCATGCGCCCATCACAAGGGCGCATCCCCATGGAACCCGCGCTGGACGTATGGGTGAGCCAATTGGGCACCGACGGCCCCATGGCGCGCACCGTGAGCGACCTCGCGCACCTGCTGTGCATCCAGTCCGGCCACTCGGCGCAGTCGCCGCTGAGCTTGACCGAGGGCTTGCCACCCGCGAGCAGCCTCACGCCCTTGCCACTCCAAGGCGTGAAGCTGGGGTGGCTGGGCAACCTTGAGGGCTACTTGCCCATGGAAGACGGGGTGTTGCAGACCTGCGAGGCCAGCTTGAAGCGCCTGTCTGACGCTGGCGCGACAGTGCAGCCCATGGGGCTGGGTCACGACCCGCACCGCGTTTGGGACTGTTGGCTGGCCTGGCGCAAGGTGCTGGTGGCCTCCCGGCTCGCACCGTTTTTGCTGCAACCCGCCAACCGCGAGCGCATGAAACCCGAGGCCTTGTGGGAGGCCGACCAGGCGCAAGGCCTGAGCGCCAACGATTTCCTCTCGGCCAGTGTGGAGCGCACGCGCTTTTATCACCACCTGCTGAGCCTCTTCGACAAGGTGGACTTCCTCGTCTTGCCCAGCGCCCAGGTGTGGCCCTTCCCCATCGAATGGCGCTGGCCTGCCTCCATCCGCACGGCCAACGGTGACGTGCAGATGGACACCTACCACCGCTGGATGGAGGTGGTGATTTACGCCACGCTGGGCGGCCTGCCCGCCATCAGCCTGCCCGCAGGCTTTGGCCCCCAAGGCCTGCCCATGGGCTTGCAAGTCATGGCCAAACCCATGGCCGAAGCGCATTTGCTGCGCCTGGCTTTGGCCCACGAAAGCCTGGTCACCGATGTGCTAAACCAAAAACCACAAGCCGCTATGATTGACGTTACGTAACGTCAACTGCCGTGCGAGGAGTCCCCATGACCGATTTATCCGCCGAATTCAAAGCCCTGGCTGAATACCGCCCCCAGCACAAGGTGCGTTTTGTCACTGCGGCGAGCCTGTTTGACGGGCACGACGCCGCCATCAACATCATGCGCCGCATCCTGCAGGGCATGGGCGCCGAGGTGATCCACCTGGGCCACAACCGGTCGGTGGACGAGGTCGTGACCGCCGCCCTGCAAGAAGACGCCCAAGGCATTGCCGTGAGCTCCTATCAGGGCGGTCACGTTGAATACTTCAAGTACATGATCGACCAGTTGCGCGCGCGCGGCGGCGAGAACATCCAGGTCTTTGGCGGCGGCGGCGGCGTGATCGTGCCTGCCGAGATCCGCGAATTGCATGCCTATGGCGTGACCCGCATCTACAGCCCCGAGGACGGCCAGCGCATGGGCTTGGCCGGCATGATCGGCGAGATGATCATGCGCTGCGACGTGGCCACGCCCGAGTGGTCGGGCAAAGATCTGCCGGCCTTGCAAGGCCACACCGATGCGGCCTGGCGCACCCTCTCGCGCCTGGTCTCGGCTCTGGAAAACCAGACCGCCTCGGATGGCCTGCGCCAGGCGCTGACCCAGCAAGCCGCCCAACACCGTGTGCCCGTGCTGGGCATCACCGGCACAGGCGGCGCGGGCAAGTCGTCGCTGACCGATGAATTGATCCGCCGCTTGCGCCTGGACCAGGACGACCGCCTGCACGTGGCCGTCATCTCCATCGACCCTTCGCGCCGCAAGAGCGGCGGCGCATTGCTGGGCGACCGCATCCGCATGAACGCCATTGGCCCCTGGTCCCAGCATCAGCGCATCTTCATGCGCTCGCTGGCCACGCGCGACTTTGGCAGCGAAATCAGCGCCGCGTTGCCCGATGTGATCGCCGCATGCAAATGCGCCGGCTTTGACCTGGTCATCGTCGAAACCTCGGGCATTGGCCAGGGTGACGCGGCCATCGTGCCGCACGTGGACGTGCCCATGTACGTGATGACCCCTGAATTTGGGGCGGCCAGCCAGCTCGAAAAAATCGACATGCTGGACTTTGCCGAATTCGTGGCCATCAACAAGTTCGACCGCAAGGGTGCGCTCGATGCCTGGCGCGATGTGGCCAAGCAAGTGCAGCGCAACCGCGAAGCCTGGCACGAGTCGCCACAAACCATGCCGGTGTTTGGCACCATGGCCAGCCGCTTCAACGACGATGGGGTCACCGCCCTCTACCAGGCCTTGCGTGACCGCATCAAAGAACTCGGCTTGCCCATCCAGGCCTCGCGCCTGCCCCAGGTGAGCGTGAGACACAGCACCAACCAGGCGCCCATCGTGCCGCCGGCACGCACGCGCTACCTCGCCGAAATCTCGGACACGGTGCGCGGCTACAAAGCCAAAGCCATCAAGCAGTCGCGCCTCGCGCGTGAAATCCAGCAGCTCAGGGCTGCAGCGCGCATGTTGCAAGCCGACAAGGCCGATCGCGCCAAAGCCGCCGAGGCAGCGCTGGACCTGGCCCAGCACCGCGAGATGGACCTCGATCCCGCTGCCCGCAAACTCCTCGCGCAATGGCCAGACATGCAGCAGGCCTACAGCGGCGACGAATATGTGGTCAAGATCCGCGACAAGGAAATCCGCACAGCCCTCACCCACACCACCCTGAGTGGCAACAAGATCCGCAAAGTGGCCTTGCCCAAATACGAGGACGACGGCGAAGTGCTCAAGTGGCTCATGCTCGACAACGCTCCGGGCAGCTTCCCCTACACCTCGGGCACCTTCGCCTTCAAGCGCGAGGGCGAAGACCCCACCCGCATGTTTGCCGGTGAAGGCGATGCCTTCCGCACCAACCGCCGCTTCAAGCTGGTGAGCGAGGGCATGCCCGCCAAGCGCCTCTCCACTGCCTTTGATTCGGTCACGCTCTACGGCAACGACCCCGACCTGCGCCCTGACATCTATGGCAAGGTCGGCAACTCGGGGGTGAGCATTGCCACCCTGGACGACATGAAGGTGCTCTACAGCGGCTTTGACCTGTGCAACCCCAGCACCAGCGTGTCCATGACCATCAACGGCCCGGCCCCAGCCATCCTGGCGATGTTCATGAACACCGCCATTGACCAGAACATGGACAAGTTCAGGGCTGACAACGGCCGCGAGCCCACCGACACCGAAAGCGCCAAGATCCGCGAATGGGTGCTGGCCAATGTGCGTGGCACGGTGCAGGCCGACATCCTCAAGGAAGACCAGGGGCAAAACACCTGCATCTTCTCGACCGAGTTCAGCCTCAAGGTCATGGGCGACATTGCGCAGTACTTTGTGCACCACAACGTGCGCAACTTCTACAGCGTCTCCATCAGCGGCTATCACATTGCCGAGGCTGGCGCCAACCCCATCAGCCAGCTGGCCTTCACCCTCTCCAACGGCTTCACGTTTGTCGAGGCCTATCTGGCGCGGGGCATGCACATCGACGACTTTGCCCCCAACTTGTCGTTCTTCTTCAGCAATGGCATGGATCCCGAATACACCGTGCTGGGTCGCGTGGCCAGGCGCATTTGGGCCGTGGCCATGAAAGAAAAATACGGCGCCAACGAGCGCAGCCAAAAGTTGAAGTACCACATCCAGACCAGTGGCCGCAGCCTGCACGCGCAAGAAATCCAGTTCAACGACATCCGCACCACGCTGCAAGCCTTGATCGCCATCTACGACAACTGCAACAGCTTGCACACCAACGCCTTTGATGAGGCCATCACCACCCCCACCGAGGAGTCGGTGCGCCGCGCCATGGCGATTCAGCTCATCATCAACCGCGAGTGGGGTCTGGCCAAAAACGAAAACCCCAACCAGGGCGCCTTCATCATCGACGAGCTCACCGAGCTGGTGGAAGAGGCCGTGCTCTCAGAGTTTGAACGCATCGCCGAACGTGGCGGCGTGCTGGGCGCCATGGAGACTGGCTACCAGCGCAGCAAGATCCAGGAAGAGAGCATGCATTACGAAATGCTCAAGCACACCGGCGAGTACCCCATCATTGGTGTGAACACCTTCCGCAACCCGCATGGCGACCCCGTGCCCGAGAGCATCGAGCTGGCTCGTTCGACCGAAGACGAAAAGCAAAGCCAGCTCCAGCGCTTGCAGGATTTCCATACCCGGCATGCCGACAAGTCGGCGGTCATGCTCAAGCGCTTGCAACAGGCCGTGATCGACAACAGCAACGTCTTTGAGGTGCTGATGGACGCGGTGCGCTGCTGCTCACTGGGCCAGATCACCAACGCCTTGTTTGAAGTGGGTGGTCAGTACCGACGCAGCATGTGAGTTCACGCGCCGATCTCTGGCTCCACCAACCGGGCCAGTTGATCCAGTGATTCCTGCCAGCCGAGGTGACACATCTCCACCGGGATCACATCGGGGATGCCGGCCTCGGTGATGTCGAGTTGTGTGCCGCAGAGTACGGGCTTGAAGTGCACCGTCACCTGCAACACCCCCGGCATGTTGGGGTCATCGAACACGTTGGTGTAGCGCAGCAAGGTGTGCGGGACCATCTCCAGGTATTCACCGCCAAAGCCATGCGACTGCTGGGTGGCGAACTGGGTGAACGACATCTTGAATTGACCGCCCACGCGGGCGTCAAAGTGATGCACGGTGCCGGTATAGCCATGCGGGGGCAGCCACTTGGCCATGGCCTCAGGGGTCACAAAAGCGCGGTAAACCCGCTCGGGGGGTGCTTTGAGCACGCGGTGCAATTGAACGGTTCCTGGCATGGCGGCGGTCTCCTCAATGGGTCAAGGGCGGGGATTGTGTCACGCCATCGATAATCGACGCCCATGGCCTGCCTCACTTTGCTCAACGCCTCCCTCGCCTTTGGCCACGTCCCCTTGCTTGATCGTGCCCAGTTCTCGCTGGAGATGGGCGAGCGCGTGGGCCTCATTGGCCGCAATGGCGCGGGCAAGTCCTCCTTGCTCAGCATCCTCGCTGGCTGGTCTCAACCCGATGAAGGCAGCTTGCAGGTGCAGCAAGGCTTGCGCATCCGCTGCGTGGCGCAGGAGGCGCACTTCCCGCCCGACGCCACGGTGTACGACACGGTGCGCGCTGGCCTGGGCGATGTGCTCACGATGATCGAGGCCTTCTCCAGGGGCGAAGGCGACCTCAATGCCTTGCAAACCGCCATCGAGGCGCAAGACGGCTGGCATGTGGATCGCCGCGTGACTGAAACCCTGCAACGCTTGCAACTTGACGGCCAAGCCTTGCTGGGCACTTGCTCGGGCGGGGTGCAAAAGCGGGTCGCCCTGGCGCAGGCGCTGGTCACACGCCCCCAGGTCTTGCTGCTGGACGAACCCACCAACCACCTTGACCTCGATGCCATTCGCTGGCTGGAGTCATTGCTGGTGGACTTTCATGGTGCAGTGGTGTTCATCACCCACGACCGCGCCTTCCTCGATGCGGTGGCCACGCGCATCGTCGAACTCGATCGCGGTCACTTGCACAGCTACGTGGGCAACTACGCCCGCTACCTCGAATTGCAGCAAGCCCAGGCCGAACGTGAAGCCGTGACCAGCGCCAAGGCTGACAAGTTGCTCGCGCAAGAAGAGGTCTGGATCCGCAAAGGGGTGGAAGCACGCCGCACGCGCAGCCAAAGCCGGGTGGAGCGGCTCAAGGGCTTGCGCCAGGCGCGAGCCCAACGCCGCGAGCAACTCGGCCAGGTGCGCATGGACATCGATGCCGGGGTGTCCTCGGGCAAGCTGGTGGCCGAGCTCACCGATGTGAGCCTGTGGTTTGACGCACCCGAGGGCGCGCGCAAGACCATTGCCCAACACCTCACCACCACCATCCTGCGTGGCGAGAAGCTCGCGCTCATTGGCCCCAACGGCGCGGGCAAGACCAGCCTGCTCAAACTCATCCTGGGCGAGATCGAGGCCAGCAGCGGCCGGGTGCGGCGCGGCACGCGGCAAAGCGTGGCCTATTTCGACCAGATGCGCGCCCAGCTGGACCTGGACGCCACCCTGGAAGACTTTGTGAGCCCCGGCAGCGAGTGGATCGAGATTGGCACGCGCCGACAGCATGTCAAAAGCTATCTGGGGGACTTTCTCTTTTCACCCGCGCGCGCGGCCTCGCCCGTGCGCTCGCTCTCGGGGGGCGAGCGCAACCGTTTGCTGCTTGCACGCCTGTTTGCACGCCCGGCCAATGTGCTGGTGCTCGATGAACCCACCAATGACCTGGACCTCGATACCCTGGAGATGCTCGAAGACCTATTGCAGCAATACGAGGGCACGGTGTTCCTGGTGAGCCACGACCGCGCTTTTGTGGATGCGGTGGCCACGCACATCCTGGCCTTTGAAGGCCATGAAGGTCAACCGGGTTTGTGGCGCGAGTTCGAGGGCAATGTGCAGGATTGGTTGATCCAGTCAGAACGCAGCCGCCAGTTGCGCCAGGCCCAAGCGGGCGAGCCCAACAAATCGGCCAGCTTGGGCACGCCCACTGCCAGCGCGCCCGCCAAAACGGCTTCTCCCGAGGCCGCCGCCAGTGCCAAGCCTCGCACCAAGCTCAGCTACAAGGAACAACGCGAGCTCGAGGAGTTGCCCACGCGAATTGATGCGCTGGAGACCGAGCAGGCTCAGATCCGTTCGGCCTTGGCCGATGGCAGTTTGTTTGTGACGGATGCCGATCGCGCCCAGACCTATTGCGCGCGCGACGCCGAAATCGAAGCGGCGCTGATGCTGGCCTTGGAGCGCTGGGAAGCCTTGAGCAACCGCTAAGGTGTGCTCAAGCGCCCTTTTTGCTTTTGATGAGATCCACGCCCAACTGCTTGAGCTTGCGGTAGAGGTGGGTGCGCTCCAGACCCGTGCGCTCGGCCACACGCGTCATGCTGCCGCTTTCGTGATACAGGTGATATTGAAAGTAGGCTTTTTCAAAGGCATCGCGTGCCTCGCGCAAAGGCATGTCGAGCTGAAAGCTTTGCACAGGGGCCTCGTGGGGGTCGGCCTGGGCGGGCGCGAGCGTCTCGGCAGTGGGTACGACGGCTGCGCGCGGTTCGGCACTGCGCATGGGCGGCATGCCACCCAGGTTCAAGCTGGGGCGCAGTGGCGGCGCTGAACGTTGCAAGCCTTGCTCCACCGCCTTGAGCAGCTTTTGCAAGGTGATGGGTTTTTCCAGGAAGGAGTGCGCGCCGATGCGGGTGGCTTCGACTGCGGTTTCGATCGTGGCGTGGCCGCTCATCATGATCACCGGCATGGTGAGCAATCGTGCAGAGGCCCATTCCTTGAGCAGGCTCACCCCATCGGTGTCGGGCATCCAGATGTCGAGCAACACCAGGTCGGGGCGGTGCTGTGCGCGGTAGTCGCGCGCCTGCGCCGCGTTTTCGGCCAGCTCGACCTGGTGGCCTTCATCATTGAGGATCTCAAACAGCAGATCACGAATGCCGAGTTCATCATCGACGACCAAGATCGTTGCCATGGGTTCAAGCCTTTTCTGTTCGCACGGGAGCGGGTGGGAATGATAGCGAGACTTGAGCACCCACCACGCGCTCATCCTCGTAACGGTTGGTCAAACTGATGCGACCACCATGTTCTTCAATGATTTTTTTCACCACCGCCAGACCCAGGCCGGTGCCTTTGGGCTTGCTGGTCACATAGGGCTCGAAAGCCCGCTGCAACATGGCCTCGTCAAAGCCTTGGCCCTGGTCGTTGATGCGCAATCGCACGCGTGAATTGGCGCTTTGCCATTCAGTGATCAGGGTGATGGGGTGAGTGCTGAGGTCCTCGGTGGCTTCCTGGGCGTTTTGCAGCAGGTTGTGCAGCACCTGACGCAGCAGCTGCGCATCGCCCTGGATGAGGGGCAAGTCTGAAGCGAGTTGCAGCTTGAGCCAGGTGGGCACACCCTCGGGGTCGTAGAGCATGAGCACATCGCTCACCACCGCATTGAGGTCCAGAGGGTTCAGGTGGGCGCTGGGCAAGCGCGCGTAATCGCGGAATTCGTTGACCAGGCGCTTCATGGCGTCGACCTGATCAACGATGGTCTTGACCGACTTGGTGAGCAAGGCTTGGTCGTTGCCTTCCAGGCGGGACTCGAGTTTCATGGCCAGCCGCTCGGCGGAGAGCTGGATGGGGGTGAGCGGGTTTTTGATCTCGTGCGCCAGGCGGCGGGCGACTTCACCCCAGGCCAGCGCGCGCTGCGCCGACACCACATCGGAGATGTCATCAAACACCAAAAGCCACTGCGCGTTGGGCAGGGTCGCGCCGCGTGCGAGCAAGACGGTGCGCGCCTGATTGTCGATTTCGAAAGAGGATTGCCAGTGGTCTGGGTGTTCGCCTTGCTCGTCGCGTTCGAGTTGGTGAAAGTGGTCCAGCACCCAATCGCCAAAGGCGGAGAGCTCGGGCAGCTGGGTGAGCTCCGTGTCTGGCGATTGACCTTCAGTGAGGTTGAGGATGCGAGATGCAGCGGGGTTGCGACCCAGGATGTGTCCGCGTGTGTCCAGGATGAGCACGCCCGCACTCATGTTGTCCAAAATGGCTTGCAGGCGCGTGCGAGCCAATTCCACCTCACCCATGGAATGTTCGACGGCATTGCGGGCTTCAAAGAGCTGCCGGGTCATTTGCGCAAAGGAGCGGGTGAGGCCATCGAGTTCGTCTTTGCCTTCGAGCGATTGTTTGGGGCTCAAGTCACCAGCCGCCACATCGCGCACGCCCTGCGCGAGCAACAGCAAAGGCTTGGCCAGTTGATTGCCCAGCAACACGGCCAACAACACCGCACCAAACACACCCAGGATGAGGCTGAGGGTGAGCGTGCCCAGGTACATGCGCTGCAAGCCACCGCGACCCAGAGCGCGTTCCTGGTATTCATTGTTGGCCTGCACCACGGCGCGGGCGTTTTGCACCAGGGCCTCGGGGATGCGCTGCTCCACCTGAAGGATGCGCCCGCTGCCACTGAGGCTGACCAGGGACTGTGGGATGGGGATGAGCAAGCGGATGGTGGGCGCGGTGCTCAATTCGGCACCCAAGCCAGTGGGCGTTTCGTCCAATCCTTCAAAGCGCCACAGCACTCCCCTGAGGTTGGCCTGCCGGATGTCGGTGGCACTCGGGCGCGGTGGGGCGAGTTGGTAACGCGATTGCCCTGCGGTGGCGATGGGGAGTTGCTCGCCCGACCACACGATGAGGTCGGTCACGCCCATTTGCTCCATCCACTGTTCCAGCACGGGGCCAATGGCGGGGTCAGGCGTCTGACGCAATTGCTGCAACAAGCCACGGGATTTGTTGGCCAGGTCTTGCGCCGTCAGGTCCAGGGTGGTGCGACTCAGGCTCAGGCCCGCATTGAGCGCGCCTTCCACCTTGGTGTCAAACCAGGCCTCGATGGAGCGAGCCACAAACTGGTAGGACACGGTGTAGATGATCACCCCCGGCACCACGCCCACCAGGGCAAAGGTGGCCGCCAGCTTGATGAGCAAGCGCGTGCCGAACTTGCCTTGCTTGAGCCGGGTGGCCAGTCGCCACACCATCCAGCACACCATGAGCAGCAAGACCGAGACCGTGACCAGGTTGGCCACCAGCAGCCAGCCGTAATTGTGTTCATAGACCTGCCACTCCTGGGTGGCCTGGGCCAACAAGAACAACAGGATGAGCGACATGGACAAAGCCAGGCTGAGCAAGGCCACCCACCACCCACTCAGGTTGAATTTGGGTGGGCGCCCCAGTGTCGGTGTCACCGCCCGGCCTCCGAGACGATGAGGTTGAGGTCGCGCGACATCTTGAGCTTCCACACATCGTTGGCCAGGTTGCCCACCACCAGAGGACGGGGCAACAGGAACTGATCTAGTTCGAAGGTGAAGGTCAGTTTGTTTTCGCGGTTAGACAGGATGATGGTTTTGTCACGCAGCGGCCAACGCTCAATGGTCTGCAAGGCCTGCAAGGCCGCTGGCAAGTCGTCAAAGAGTTTGTCGGAGATCAGGCCGCCTTGCTTGTCCCAGGGCTCATTGGCCTGCTGCAAGCGCCAGCGGCGGGACAAGGGCAGGAAGTTGAGCCGCCAGTAGAGTCGGTCGAGCACCAGGTATTCGTCGCGCCAATACCAGCGCGGGCGAAGGGTGCTGACCTCGGCACTGAAAAAGAGACTCACCCCTTTGAGCAAGGCCTCTTTGGCTGCATCGGGCAGGTCAAACTGCATGCGCACCGTCATATAGAGGCTCTCGCCCGAACGCTCTAGGCTGAACTGGTTGACGCGCGACACGGTGGGTGGGGTCGGCGCCGTGGGTGCGCCCGCTTTGTTGTCGGGGGCGCCCGCTTTGTAATCGGGGGCGGGCGCAGGGCTTGGAGCCTGGGCAGGTGAAGGCGTTGTCGCCTGGGCCAACATCGGGAAAGGCCATGCCGTGACACTGGGCGTGACGGTGAAGGCACTGGGTGAGGCGGCATGGGCCACTGCGCCGGATGAATCGGGAGCGGCAAGCACGCTTTGGGCGGCGACCAGCCACCAAGCCCCCAGCACGACAACGGCCCATCGGGCTTGCCGCACAGGGACTGCTCGCTCAACCCAGCTTGCGCAAGCGTGCATAAAAAAATCCATCGTGATCACGGGCCTCATTTTGACCGAGGTCAGCGGGCTCTTGCGCAGATTGAGGAAAGAGGTGTCCAGGGGCTGACAGCCGTTGCGCCTGGTTGTGGCGCTGGACAAAGGTCTGGATCTGGTTTTCGCCCTCGGCCTTGAAGACTGAGCAGGTGCAGTAGACCAACACGCCACCGGGCTTGAGCAAGGGCCACAGGGCATGGAGCAACTGCTTTTGCTGGGCGGCCAGCTGCGCCACATCACTCTCGCGACGCAACCAGGGCACATCGGGGTGGCGGCGCACAATGCCCGAGGCGGTGCACGGCGCATCGAGCAAGATGGCGTCAAAGGGCTTGCCGTCCCACCAACTGTGGGGGCGCGCGGCATCGGCCACTTTGACCTGGGCCTGCGCCTGAATGCGGCGCAGGTTCTCCTCGATGCGCAACACCCGCTTGGGATCCTGGTCCACCGCCCAGACCTGGGCTTGACCCAGCTCCAGCAAGTGGGCGGTCTTGCCGCCGGGTGCTGCACAGGCATCGAGCCAGCGCGCATCGGGACCGCTTGCGGTGGGTGGCTCCATCAACAAGGGCGCGGCGAGTTGAGCTGCCCAGTCCTGCACCGAACACCAGCCCTGGGCAAAGCCGGGCAAGGCGCTCACGGGACGAGGGCTGCTGAGCTCAATGCAATGCGTGTCGGTGATGCGCGCTGCGATGCCCTCGGCCTCCCACAGCGTCATGAGCTTCTGGGCATCGCCCCAGCGGGCATTCACGCGCAGTGTCATGGGCGCAGGGTGGCGATAGGCCTGCATGATGGCCTGTGCGCGCTCACGCCCGTGGTCGGCACGCAAGCGCTCGATCCACCAGCCGGGCAGGTTCCAGCGCACAGTGGGATCGGCCATGAGCACCTGCCGCATGGAGTCGGCCTCGCGCAACCAGCGGCGCAGGCAGGCATTGATGAGGCCTGCGGCATGGCGGGTGCTGCGGTGGTTTTTGGCGGCCTCGATGGCCTGGTTGACCAGGGTGTGATCGGGATAGGGCTTGGGCTCGACGTTCATCAAGGCCAGCGTGGTTTGCAACAAGGCCATCACCGGGCGGGCGGGCGGTTTTTGCACCAGGTGTGTGCTGGCAGCGCGCGCCAGCGCGGCGTGGCGCAACACGCTCAGCAGCAACGCCTGAATGCCAGGGCGCAGCGACGACGGCAAGCCAGCGAGCAAGGCTGTGGTGGATTCGCCCTGCATGACACGGTCCAGCAAGTGGGCCGTGTGTTGCAGCTGCACCGACAAGGCGGGCGCTTGTTCGCGGGGCGTCATTGCAGGATGTGAGCGGAGCGCCACCCCATGGCTTTGGCCAGCCACTTGGCCGGCGCCATGGCGATGGCCGCGTTGTAGGCGCGAACAGCTTCGTTGAATCGCTCCATGTCGGGCTGGATGAGCACACGCAACTCCAGCCAGCGCTGCTTGAGCTCGTCGGGCATGTGCACGTAGTAGTTGTCAGGGTTGACCAGGTTGAGCCAGGAGGTGTTGAGATCCGACTCTGCCGCCATGAGGTTGAGCGCCAGGTTGCGGCTCAAGGGGTTTTCAGACATGCGCGCCAGGGCCACGGCCGCGTGGCTAGAGGCCACTTGCAGTCGCGTCCACAAGCTCACGCTGAGCTCGGGCGCCATTTGCGTGCGCCAGCCATGCGGTGAGGTGGCCGCTGCCGTGATGGCCTCTTGCACCAGGACTTGGTAGCGGCCAAACCAGGCCTCCAGATTGACAAAGCACTGCTGCACGTCTTGCCGCAGGCGCTTGAGGCGCGTGTAAGCCCCCAGCCACCAGAAAAACGAGAGGCCAATGGTCAATCCGATTGCGGTGGTGAGGCCAAACTCCATGGTCCACTGCCTTGCGCCTCAATGCAACAAAGGCCCTTGCGGGCCTTTGTTTCACTCGGCGACTGGCTCCTCGCCAACAGCCTCGCTGCCCGACGCGGTGGCTTGCGCCAACTCTTCCGCTTCGGCCTCGGCAATGGCGCGGCGCTCGGCCTCGTCCATCGCATCCTTGGCTTTGCGCGCACGGTGGTAAGCCATGCCCGAGCCAGCGGGGATCAAGCGACCCACGATGACGTTTTCCTTGAGGCCGCGCAAATCGTCGCGCTTGCCCATGATGGCGGCTTCGGTGAGCACGCGGGTGGTTTCCTGGAAGGACGCCGCGCTGATGAAGCTGTCGGTGGACAAGGAGGCCTTGGTGATGCCCAGCAACAAATTGGTATAGGTTGCGGGAATCTTGCCATCGGACTGCAAGGTCTCGTTGGTGTTGAGGATCTCGGAGCGCTCGACTTGCTCGCCCGCGATGTAGCCCGAATCGCCGGGGTTTTCCACCACCACGCGACGCAGCATCTGACGAACGATCACCTCGATGTGCTTGTCGTTGATCTTCACACCCTGGAGGCGGTAGACGTCCTGCACCTCATCGACGATGTAGCGAGCCAGCTCTTCCATGCCCAGCAAGCGCAGGATGTCTTGAGGATCGGCAGGGCCGTCCACAATCGATTCGCCCTTGTTGACCACCTGGCCTTCGTGAACCAGGATGTTCTTCTCTTTGGGGATGAGCTCTTCCCACACCTTGCCTTCGGGATCGGTGATTTGCAAGCGGATCTTGCCTTTGGTTTCCTTGCCGAAGGAGACAGTGCCCGTCATCTCGGCCAGCACGCCCTTGTCTTTGGGGGTGCGGGCTTCGAAGAGTTCGGCCACACGGGGCAAACCGCCCGTGATGTCTCGGGTCTTCTGACCTTCCACCGGGATGCGGGCCAGCACTTCGCCGGGACCCACTTCCTGGCCGTCGCGAACCTGGATGAGCGCGCCCACCTGGAAGCCGATGGTCACCGAGTGATCGGTGCCGGGAATCTTGACTTCTTTGCCCGATGCGTCGATCAGCTTGACCTGGGGGCGAACCACTTTGGTGGAGCCACGGCGCTTGGGATCGATCACCACCAGGGTGGACAAGCCGGTGACGTCGTCCACCTGCTTGGCCACGGTGAGGCCTTCTTCCACGTTCTCGAATTTCACGCGGCCTGCAAATTCCGTGATGATGGGGCGCGTGAGCGGATCCCAGTTGGCCAGCACGGTGCCAGCCTTGACGGCGTGGTCGGGTTTGATCGAGAGCACAGAGCCGTAAGGCACCTTGTGGCGCTCGCGCTCGCGGCTGTGTTCGTCGTGCAGGACGATTTCGCCTGAACGGGAAATCACCACCAGTTCACCTTTGCTGTTGGTCACATAGCGCATGGTGCTGTTAAAGCCCACGATGCCGCTGGACTTGGCTTCGACGCTGGAGGCAATGGCTGCGCGCGATGCGGCACCACCAATGTGGAAGGTGCGCATGGTCAGCTGCGTGCCGGGTTCGCCGATGGACTGGGCGGCGATGACACCGACAGCCTCGCCGACGTTGACCAGGCCACCACGACCGAGGTCGCGTCCATAGCACTTGGCACAGAGGCCAAAGCGGGTTTCGCAGTTGAGGGCGGTGCGGACCTTGACTTCGTCAATGCCCACCGACTCGAGCAGCTCCACGCCGTCTTCGTCCAGCATGTCGCCCGAGGCGATGAGGACTTGTTGGGTCTCGGGATGGAGAACATCATCGGCCACGGTGCGACCCAGGACGCGATCGCGCAGGGATTCGATGACTTCACCGCCTTCGACGATGGCGCGCATGAGCTGGCCATTGGCCGTGCCGCAATCGTCTTCGATCACCACCAGATCCTGGGTGACGTCCACCAAGCGGCGGGTGAGGTAGCCGGAGTTGGCGGTCTTCAACGCCGTGTCGGCCAAACCCTTGCGAGCGCCGTGCGTGGAGATGAAGTACTGCAACACGTTGAGGCCTTCACGGAAGTTGGCCGTGATGGGGGTCTCGATGATGGAGCCGTCGGGCTTGGCCATGAGGCCACGCATGCCGGCGAGCTGTCGGATCTGGGCAGCAGAGCCGCGCGCACCCGAGTCGGCCATCATGTAGATGGAGTTGAACGAATCCTGTTCGACTTCGTTGCCGTTGCGGTCCAGGGTCTTTTCCTTGCGCAACTGGTCCATCATGACCTTGGAGACGGCGTCACCGGCCTTGCCCCAGATGTCCACCACCTTGTTGTAGCGCTCGCCTGCCGTGACCAGACCAGAAGCGTATTGCTTCTCGATGTCCTTCACTTCTTTTTCGGCGGCTTCGATGATGCCGTGCTTTTCCTGCGGCACGAGCATGTCGTCCACCGCAATCGAGATGCCGGCGCGCGTGGCCAGACGGAAACCGTATTGCAGCAATTTGTCGGCAAACACCACGGTGTCCTTGAGACCGCAGCGGCGGAAGGAGGTGTTGATCAAGCGAGAAATTTCTTTCTTCTTGAGGGGCTTGTTCAGGTTGTCGAAGGTCAGGCCCTTGGGCAGGATCTCGGAGAGCAATGCACGACCCACGGTGGTGTCGCGCATGGCTGTGTTGGCGTAGACCTCGCCGGAGTGCTTGTCTTTGACCCAATCGGTGAGGCGAACCGACACGCGCGAGGTGAGATCCACCGCGCCGGCAAGCCAGGCGCGCTCGAGCTCTTCGAGGTCGGCAAACACCATGCCTTCGCCGCGGCCATTGATGCGCTCGCGGGTGGCGTAATACAGACCCAACACCACGTCCTGCGAAGGCACGATGGAGGGCTCGCCACTGGCGGGGAAGAGCACGTTGTTGGAGGCCAGCATGAGGGTGCGGGCTTCCATCTGGGCTTCGACCGACAGGGGCACGTGAACGGCCATCTGGTCACCGTCAAAGTCAGCGTTGAAAGCCGAGCAAACCAGAGGGTGCAACTGGATGGCCTTGCCTTCGATCAGGATGGGCTCAAAGGCCTGGATGCCCAGGCGGTGCAAGGTGGGCGCACGGTTGAGCAACACGGGGTGCTCTTTGATGACCTCTTCCAGGATGTCCCACACAATGGGCGTGCCGGCTTCGACTTCCTTCTTGGCCGCCTTGATGGTGGTGGCAATGCCCATGGCTTCCAGGCGCGAGAAGATGAAGGGCTTGAAGAGTTCGAGCGCCATGAGCTTGGGCAAACCGCACTGGTGCAGCTTGAGGTAAGGACCCACGGTGATGACGGAACGACCCGAGTAGTCCACGCGCTTGCCCAGCAAGTTCTGGCGGAAGCGACCGCTCTTGCCCTTGATCATGTCGGCCAAGGACTTGAGCGCGCGCTTGTTTGCACCCGTCATGGCCTTGCCACGGCGGCCGTTGTCCAGCAGGCTGTCGACGGACTCTTGCAACATGCGCTTTTCGTTGCGGGCAATGATCTCGGGGGCCTTGAGTTCGAGCAAGCGCTTGAGGCGCGAGTTGCGGTTGATCACGCGGCGATAGAGGTCGTTGAGATCAGAGGTGGCAAAGCGGCCACCGTCGAGCGGCACCAGGGGGCGCAGATCGGGCGGCAACACGGGCAGCACCGAGAGCACCATCCACTCGGGCTTGATGCCCGACTTCTTGAAGGCCTCGAGCACTTTGAGGCGCTTGGCGTTTTTCTTGACCTTGACTTCGGAGCCGGTGAGGTCGCCGCGCAGCTTCTCGATTTCGATGTCGAGGTCCAGGCCTTCGAGCAAGTCGCGAACGCCTTCGGCGCCCATCTTGGCGACGAATTCATCGCCGTACTCCTGGCGCTTGGCATCGTAGTCGTCCTCAGACATGATGCTGAACTTCTTGAGCGGGGTCATGCCGGGGTCGACCACCACATAGGCTTCAAAGTACAGCACGCGCTCGATGTCGCGCAGGGTCATGTCCAGCACCAGACCCAAACGGCTGGGCAGGGACTTGAGGAACCAGATGTGGGCGCAAGGCGCGGCCAGATCGATGTGACCCATGCGCTCTCGGCGCACTTTGGTCTGGGTGACTTCAACGCCGCACTTCTCGCAGATCACGCCACGGTGCTTGAGGCGCTTGTATTTGCCGCACAAGCATTCGTAGTCCTTGATGGGACCAAAAATCTTGGCACAAAACAAACCGTCGCGCTCGGGCTTGAAGGT
>RGCL01000026.1 GCA_009919175.1 Betaproteobacteria bacterium | reverse complement strand
GGGGTCACCAGACACTGGGGTTGGAGTCGGTCATTGTCCAACAATTGCCCAAGCCACCCTGTCGGCGCCGTTGAGGCCCAGTCTTCGCGCCTCTGCAACGAGGCCCCGCATACACTTGCCGCCATGGCCAAAGACAAAACCCAGTATGTGTGCAGTGAATGCGGGGGCATCAGCCCGCAGTGGCTGGGCAAATGCCCGCATTGCAACGCCTGGAACACCCTGGAAGAAACCGCCAGCCAGGCCGCCACGGCCAGCAAACACCGCTATGCCCAGCCAGCCTCATCGCTGGCACCGGCCAGCCAAGTGCAGCCCCTCAATCGCATCCAGGCCGCGTCCATCGACCGTCACCCCACGGGTCACGAGGAGCTTGACCGGGTGCTGGGCGGCGGCATGGTGCCTGGTGGCGTGGTCCTCATCGGCGGAGACCCCGGCATCGGCAAGTCCACGCTCTTGCTGCAAGCCCTGGACGGCCTGCAACGCGCAGGTTTACGCACCTTGTATGTCACCGGCGAGGAGTCGGCCTCACAGGTGTCTTTGCGCGCGCAACGACTGGGGCTGGGCCAAAGCGAAGTGCCCGTCATGGCCGAGACCCAACTTGAGGTCATCCAGGCCACGGTGCACAGCCAGCAACCCCAGCTGGTGGTCATCGACTCCATTCAGACGGTTTTTTCCGATCAGCTCAGCTCCGCGCCGGGCTCGGTGGCGCAGGTGCGCGAGTGCGCCGCCATGCTCACGCGCATGGCCAAGCGCGACAACGTCACGGTGGTGCTGGTGGGCCATGTCACCAAAGAGGGCGCGCTGGCCGGTCCGCGCGTGCTCGAGCACATGGTGGACACGGTGCTGTACTTCGAGGGCGACACCCATTCCAGCCACCGCCTCATTCGCGCCATCAAGAATCGCTTTGGCGCGGTCAATGAAATCGGGGTCTTTGCCATGACGGAAAAAGGCCTCAAGGGGGTGAGTAACCCCAGTGCGATCTTCCTGAGCCAGCATGCCGAGCCTGTGCCGGGCAGCTGCGTGCTGGTCACGCTCGAGGGCACACGCCCCCTGCTGGTCGAGATCCAGGCCTTGCTGGATATGGGCGGGCCATCTCCCCGTCGCCTGTCGGTGGGTCTGGAGCGCGACCGCTTGGCCATGCTGTTGGCCGTCTTGCATCGCCATGCGGGTGTGGCCTGCATGGACCAGGATGTGTTTGTCAACGCCGTGGGCGGTGTGCGCATCAGCGAGCCCGCCGCCGACCTTGCGGTGCTGCTGGCCATCCACAGCAGCTTGCGCAACAAACCCTTTGCCCGGGGCGTGGTTGCGTTTGGCGAAGTGGGGCTGGCGGGCGAAGTGCGCCCCGCTCCCCGCGGTCAGGAACGCCTCAAGGAGGCCGCCAAGCTGGGCTTTTCCACCGCCCTGGTGCCAGCGGCCAATGCCCCCAAAAAACCCATCGAAGGCTTGCGCATCGTCCCGGTGTCTCGCGTTGAAGACGCCATGGCCTGGGCACGCGAATAGAATGGTTTGCTCAACCCCCTGAGAGCGCGGCCTGCAGGCCAGGCCCAAGAAAGGAAATGCAATGACCGCAATGCCCCCACCCCTGTCCGATCGCGACGGCAAGATCTGGATGGACGGCCAACTCGTGGAATGGCGCGACGCCAAGATCCATGTGTTGACCCACACCTTGCACTATGGCTGTGGCGCGTTTGAAGGGGTACGTGCCTATAAGACGGCACAGGGCACGGCCATTTTCCGTTTGCAAGATCACACCGAGCGCTTTTTCAACAGCGCCAAGATCCTGCGCATGGCCATCCCCTTCACCAAAGATCAGGTCAACGAAGCCCAGCGCCAGGTCATCCGCGAAAACAAACTCGACAGCGGCTACATCCGCCCGCTCACCTGGGTGGGTTCACAAAAGCTGGGCGTTTCGCCCAAGGGCAACACCATTCATGTCATGGTGGCAGCCTGGGCATGGGGTGCTTACCTCGGTGACGAAGGCTTGAAGCGCGGCATCCGCGTCAAGACCAGCAGCTACACACGCCACCATGTCAACATCACCATGACGCAGGCCAAGGCGGTGAGCAACTACACCAACTCCATCCTCGCCAACATGGAAGCCACCGACGAAGGCTACGACGAGGCCTTGCTGCTCGACAGCGCGGGCTTTGTCTCCGAAGGTGCGGGCGAGAACATCTTTGTGGTCAAAGGCGGCGTCATCTATACGCCCGACCTCTCGGCTGGGGCCTTGAACGGCATCACCCGCAACACGGTGTTTCACATTGCCAAAGACCTGGGCATCGAGATCGTTCAAAAGCGCATCACGCGTGACGAGATCTACATCTCAGACGAAGCCTTCTTCACTGGCACGGCCGCCGAGGTCACGCCGATTCGCGAACTGGACCGCATCGAAATTGGCGCAGGCAGCCGAGGCCCCATCACTGAAAAAATCCAGACGGCCTTCTTCGACATCGTGGGTGGCCGCAATCCCAAATATGCCCACTGGCTCACGCCGGTGGCCTGAACCCGTTGAGCGAGTGTGAGGCCATGAAAGAACCCGTCATTGTTCAGCCCCAGGACCTCAACGGCCATGGCGGCGTGTTTTGTCCCAATCCCAAGGCCGACATGGCCTTGTGGAACAGCCACCCCAAGGTGTTCCTCGATGTCGCCCGCACGGGGCAGGCTCAGTGCCCGTACTGCGGCACCCGTTACGCATTGCCCGAGGGCGTTCGCGCCTCTTCTGCCCACTGAGTGGGTAGACGCTCGGTGACGACGCCCACGACAGACCCTGTTCGTTCGCGCCGCCGCAGCCTGGTGGTGGCCCCGCAGTGGGTGGGCGACGCCATCATGTCCGAGCCCCTGGTGCGCGCGCTCAGCCTGCGCGGCGACGAAGTGACCGTTGCCGCCATGCCCTGGGTCGCCCCCATTTGCCAGGCGTTTGCAGGCGTGCACGCGGTCATCACCTTGCCCTTGCAGCGCGCCGGTTTGCAATGGCGCAAACGCCGTGCCCTGGCCCAGTCCTGGCAAGGCCAGTTCGATGCCGCATGGGTTTTGCCCAATTCGTTCAAGAGTGCTTTGTTGCCTTGGCTGGCTGGGGTTGCAGAACGCTACGGCTATCACGGCGAATCGCGCCATGTGCTGTTGAACCACCGCTTGCCCAACCCCCCCGATGCCGTGCGCCCGCCCATGGTCACGCATTACCTGGCCTTGGCTAGGCACTTTTCACCAGAGGGGTTGCCCAGTTGGGCCATGGATGACAGTGACCCCTTGCCCGAGCGTTCACAAGAGGATGCGCGTGCCCCGCAGCTGGCCATGCCGGCCGATGAAGTCGCTGCCGTGTGGCGCAACTTTGGGCTGAGCCTGGGTCAAGCCCTGGTGATCGCACCCGGCGCGGAATACGGTCCGGCCAAGCGCTGGCCTGAGCGCCATGTGGCCGAGGTCATCACCCGCATCGACCGGCCTGTGGTCTTGCTGGGTTCGGCCAAAGAGCAAGCCCTTTGCGACGCCATTGTGGCCATGTTGCACGAGCGGGTGCGCGTGCGCGTGCACAACCTCGCAGGCCAAACCACGCTCACCCAGGCGCTGGCCTTGGTGGCGGGCGCGCACCGTGTGCTCTCGAACGATTCGGGCGTGATGCACATGGCGGCCAGCCTGGGGGTGAACCAGGTGGCGGTGTTTGGTTCATCCAGCCCTTTGCACACCCCGCCGCTCAATGCCCACGCGCAAGTGCTGTGGCTCAAGGGCGATGCGGCCATCGATCCGCCGCTCGATTGCGCGCCTTGCTATGCACGCGAATGCCGTTATGGGCACACCCGCTGCCTCACGCAAATCACGCCGCAGCGTGTGATCCAGGCCTTGAGCGACGAGTCACTCAGTGCGTCGTCTCCACCGCCTGAACATCCCCCTCTGCCTGAATCAGCGGCAAGCGAACCTCAAAGGTGACCCCGCCGCCGGGGCGTTGCGTGCACAAAGCCATGCCCCCATGGCGTTGTGCAATCGAGCGCACCAGGGCCAGGCCCAGGCCTGCGCCCTCCTTGTCAGACGCATCGGGCAAGCGGAAGAAAGGGTCGAACACCCGCTCCAGGTAGGCCTGTGGAATGCCTGGCCCACGATCACTCACCTGCAGGCTCACCCAACGGGCATCGACGGGCAGCAAGCGCACAGTGATGCCCAAACCCCCCGCATGCTTGCGGGCGTTCTCGAGCAGGTTGCGCAACAGGCGGTGCAAGAGCTTGGGCGTTCCCTTGACCCAGTGGCTCTTGGGGTGATCGCCCAGGTCCAGTTCGAGCTGGGCATGCACGCATTCCTCGCTGGCCAGGCCTGTGAGGTCCACCAGCTCGTGGGTGTCGACCTCGGCTTGCACCGAGTCCAGGCGGCTTGAAAGCAAGATCTCGCCAATCAGCTCGTCGAGCTCGGCGATGTTGCGTTTGATCTCGTCGATGCGCTCGGGTGAGGGCGATGTGCCCATGAGCTCCAGCCCCAAGCGGATGCGTGTGAGGGGCGTGCGCAGCTCGTGCGAGGCATTGGCCAGCAAGGCCCGTTGCGACTGCACCAGCGATTCGATTTGCACCGCTGCATGGTTGAACTGCCTCGCCAGCGACGCGACTTCGTCGTCGCCAGCGATGTCCACCCGCGTGGACAAGTCGCCATGTGACCAGCGCGCCACCCCCGTTTCCAGGCGCTCGAGGCGACGCGTGAGCCAACGCACGATGGGATAGGTGCCCAGCGCCACGGCAATGGCCACCAGGGTGAGCAGCCAGGCCAAATCGTTGATGGTCATGCCCAAAAAGCTGGGCGGGGTTTGTGGCAAGTGAATGAGTTGACCCTGGCCGTTATTGAGCAGGACAAAGAACTCGGGACCGGGGCCGTACTTGCCCACCGGAAAGCGCGCATCCAGCGTTTTCTCGACCTGTGCCTGGCCGGGGTTGCGACTCACCAGCCGCATGCGGTCGCCCGGGTTGTGCGGGCGTGCCGTGCCTTGCCCCATGAATTCGCCGTCGAGGTCGCGGATGACGACCTCCAGCATGGGTGACTCCACAAACTGGCTAAACACATAGCCCACCGACACGGTGATGAAAGCCACCACCACGATGAGCACCAGCCACAAGCGCGCATACAGCCGCTTGGCCAGCGCCTGCAGCATGGGAAGCCCAATCGTGCGGCGCATGGGGTCAGACTTGCTGTTTGGCGAACATGTAACCCACGCCACGCACCGTGAGGATGCGCTTGGGCGCTTTCACATCGACTTCAATGGCCTGGCGGATGCGGCCGACGTGCACGTCGATGGAGCGATCAAAGGCTTCGAGCTCCTTGCCGCGCACCAGCTCCATGATCTGATCGCGCGAGAGCACGCGCCCGGCGCGTTCGGCCAGCACCATGAGCAAGTCAAACTGGTAGGAGGTGAGGTCACACAGGGCGCCGCCAATGGTGACGCTGCGGGCATCGCGATCGATTTCTAGCGAGCCAAAGCGCAACACCGGGTTGATGGCTTGCAGGCTCGCTTGCGGGTTGTTGCGGCGGCGAAGCACAGCGCGAATGCGCGCGAGCAACTCTCGGGGTTCAAACGGCTTGGGGATGTAGTCGTCGGCACCCAGCTCCAGGCCCACCACGCGGTCCATGGGGTCGCCCTTGGCGGTGAGCATCACCACCGGCGTGCTGCTCACCGGCGCGGGCAAGGCGCGGATGCTGCGACAGACCTCCAGACCATCGCGGTCGGGCAGCATGAGGTCAAGGATCACCAAGTCCACCCTGGGGCCGGTCTGGACCTGGTTGAGGCCTTCGGCGGCGTTGGCCGCATGAGAGATGCGAAAGCCCGAGCGTTCCAGGTAATCGGTCACCATGGCGGCGAGGCGGGCATCGTCTTCGATGACTAAGAGGTGTTCCATGTCGGGTGTTGAAGTCGGCGTCAGCCCTGATTGTGGTCGGATTTTGGCAAGCCCTGATCCACCGCCGTGAGCCGGGTGACCCAGTGGACCAGCAGCAAGACCGGCACGCCCAGCAAGGCCGTGTGGGTGAAGAAGGCCGCAAAGCCATGGCTGTCCACCCAGGTGCCAGAAAAGCCCGCTACAAACTTGGGCAGCAGCAACATCACCGAGCTGAACAAGGCGTATTGCGTGGCCGAATACTGCACGCGCGTGAGCGATGACAAATAGGCAATGAAGGCCGCCGAGGCAATGCCGCTGCTCAGGTTGTCTGCGCTCACCACAACGACCAGCGCGTTGAGGTCGTGACCCACGCCACTGAGCCAGGCATAGAGCAAGTTGGTGGCGGCACTGAGCACCGCACCGGCCATGAGCACCCGCGATACACCCAAGCGAAGCGAGAGCACGCCGCCCACGAAAGTGCCCAGCAAGGTCATGACCACACCAAACAGTTTGGTGACCCAGGCCACCTCGTCCTTGGTGTAGCCCATGTCCACATAAAACGGGTTGGCCATGATGCCCATGACCACATCGCTGATGCGGTAGGTGGCAATGAGCGCGAGCACCAGCAGCGCACGCCAGCCCAGGCGAAGAAAGAATTCGGCAAAAGGCTGCACCACCGCTTGCTGCAACCACTCGCCCGGATTGCGCGCCTTGGGCAAGGCCAGGGTGACGGGCTCGGGTGCAGTGAGCACCGTGAGCATGCCCACCAGCATGGAGGCGGCCATCACGATGTAGGCCCATTGCCAGGCCGCTTGCTGGTAGGGACCGGCGCCTGCAACTTCTGCCGAGGCCGCCATCCACAGCACGCCCGCGCCCGACCAGATCATGGCCAGGCGATAACCGGCCTGATAGGTGGCCGCCAGCGCCGCCTGCATGCGGGCTTGAGCCGATTCGATGCGAAAGGCGTCCAGTGCAATGTCTTGCGTCGCAGACGCAAACGCGGTGAAGACCGCCCAGGCCACCAGCAGGTGCAGCGATTGCTGTGGATCAGCGCTGGCCATGCCCAGCATCCCCACCACCAATGCACATTGCGAGAGCAAGAGCCAGCTGCGACGTCGCCCCAGCCAGCGCCCCAGCAGAGGCAGTTGCAGTCGATCCACCAGGGGCGCCCAGGTCCACTTGATGCCATAGGCCAAGCCCACCCAGCTCAAAAATCCAATCGTGCTGCGGTCAATGCCCGCCTCGCGCAGGCGAAAGCCCAAAGTCCCCAGCACCAGCAACAAAGGCAGACCCGCCGAAAAGCCCAGTGCCAGCATGCGCAAGGCCGCAGGTTGCAGGTAAATGCGCCAACCCTGGACCAAATCCCCGGTGGGTTGGGCGGTTTCTGAAGGGACAATGTGCGGTGCATTCACACGGGGTATTCTCGCGTGAGTTCAGCCTGACTGCCGGACACGACATGGACCACACCTCAATCGATCTTTCAAAGCGCCGCTGGATGAGCGGCTGCGCCTTTTGCGCCATGGGCCTGGGGTGGAGCCATGCCTTTGCCCGCGAGGGCGTCGAAGTGGGCGAGCAGTCCAAGTTTTCCAAGTTCGTGAATGCCGAAGACCTTGAGAAATCGGCCGCTGAACAATATCGGCAGCTGCTGCAAAACGCCGCCAAGCAAAACGCCTTGGGACCTGAAACCCACCCCCAAGTGGTGCGGCTGCGAAACATTGGCAACGACCTCATCCCCTACAGCTACGAATGGAACCCGCGCGCCAAGGAGTGGCGCTGGGAGATCAACCTCATTGGCTCCAAGCAGATCAATGCCTTTTGCATGCCAGGGGGCAAGATCGCGTTCTATTTCGGCATCATCAGGGAGCTCAAGCTCAGCGACGACGAAGTGGCCATGGTCATGGGCCACGAAATCGCACATGCCCTGCGCGAGCATGCTCGCGCGCGCATTGGCAAAACCGTGGCGACCGATGGCTTGGCCCGCATCGGCGGCGCCATTGCATCGAGCATCTTTGGCATCAACCCCAACCTCACCGACCTGATTGCCCGCCAGGGCGCCAACCTGCTCACCCTCAAGTTCAGCCGTGAGGACGAGACCGAGGCCGACCTCGTGGGCATGGAGTTGTCAGCGCGTGCAGGCTATGACCCGCGCGCGGGCATCACACTGTGGCAAAAGATGAGTGGGGCCAACAAGGATGCGCCCCCCGAGTGGATCAGCACGCACCCATCGGGCGATACGCGCATACAGCAGATCCAGCAAAACCTCGACAAGGTCATCCCCTTGTACGAGCGCAGCAAAAAGGGCTAGGGCTCAGGTGCCACCCACATAGGGGTTGGTTTGGCGCTCGCGGCCAAAGCTGCTTTCCGGGCCGTGACCCGGGATGAACACCGTCTCGTCGCCCATGGGCCAGAGCCGCTCGGTGATGCTCGCCAACAGTTGTTCGTGATTGCCTTGCGGGAAATCGGTGCGCCCAATGCTGCCCGCAAAGAGCACATCGCCCACAAAGGCGCGATTGAGGGTTTTGGAGTGGAACACCACATGGCCGGGCGTGTGGCCGGGGCAATGCCGCACATCGAACACATGCTCGCCCAGCTTGACCGTGTCGCCGTCGACCAGCCAGCGCGTGGGCGTGAAGGGGCGCGCAGGACCCAGCCCAAACCGATGGCCTTGCTCGGCCAGGGCATCGATCCAGAACTGGTCGCCCCGGTGCGGCCCGACGATGGGCAAGCCCTTGGCCTCGGCCAGCTCGGCGCAGGCGCCCGCATGGTCGATGTGCGCATGCGTGACCCAGATCTGCGTGAGCTTGACCCCGAGTTGATTCAGCGCGTCTTTGATCACATCGAGATCGCCACCCGGATCGATGATCGCGGCTTCGCCGCTGGCGTCATCCCAGACGATGGAGCAGTTTTGTTGAAAAGCGGTGACGGGGACGGTGGCGTAGTGCAGCATGGGTGAAGTGGGTGACAGATCTGGAGAGGTTAAATGAAAGGTGTCACACCGATTGCCGAAGGGCTTGCGGTGATTGCATGGCTATTTTGAGCAAGGTGCGTGCGGCGCCCGAGGGCTCTCTTCGACCTTGCTCCCATTCTTGCAGCGTGCGGACCGACACGCCCAACAACTCGGCAAATGCCGACTGAGACAAGCCCACTTTGAGCCGCGCTTCGGTGGCTGCCGACACAGGGACGACGGTCGATCGCCCTTGCCCCCGCTTGGCTTGCTTCACGGAGGCCAGTAAATCTTTTTCGAATGCCGTCATTTTTTGCGTTGCAGTTGATTTGGACTTGGTCATGCTTCACTCCTGAATGGATTGTGCGAGCGCTTGTAAAAATGCGGATGAAAGCGTGTCATGTTTGGCTTTGGCGTAAACGATCAACAAACTCAATTCATGGTTTGCGGCAGACCACAAGTAGATCACCCTCACCCCACCCCGCTTGCCACTTCCCGGGCGAGACCAGCGAACTTTGCGAAGCCCATGGGCGCCTGCAATGAGCACACCCGCATCTGGATGCTCTGACAGCCAGAAGATGAAGGCCTCTCGCTCAGGGTCTCCCCAAACCTTGTCCGCATAACGGATGAAGATGGGGGTTTCAATGACAGTGAGCATCCGCATTATATACGTCAATGCCGTATGACCAAAAAAATTCTGATGAAAGGCAAACAAATCCGGCGGGAGGCGCGCCACATCGCGAGTGGGTGAATGTCAAGCCCATCGGCAGTGCAGACGCACTCAGCCTAGGTGAGTCGCGCAGGGTCATGTTCAAGTTGGATGCATGCAAAAGCGCAGTGGCGCTTCACTGGATGTCGATTTGTCCCACGGCTTCAAGGCCATCCATTTGTTCTATTGACAGGACAAATTGGGCGGTAGAAGATTGATCATCAATTCACCTCCTCCCACATCACGCCATGGAACTCTCAGACAAGAGCGCACGTCAACTCTTTGAACAAGTCAAAGCCAACCCCACCCGCAAGCGTTTTGGTTTTGGCCGCATGCCAGCCCTCATCAACATCGACTTGCAAAAGGCCTACACCTGCGTTGGCGAATTCGTCACCGCTTACGAAACCGATCCCAAGCAGCTGGACTACGTCAACCAGCTGGCCGACGCCTTTCGCGCCAAGGGCTTTCCGGTGGTGTGGACGTATGTGGCCTACATGGACTCCGGCGAAGACTGCGGCGTGTGGGGCACGCGCACCAACACCCCCGACTCCCTGCAAAACATCAAGGTCGGCAGCCGCCGTGCCGAATTCGACGATCGCCTCCACATCGACCGCAAGCGCGACATCATCATCAACAAGCGCATGGCCTCGGCTTTCTTTGAAACCAATTTGGGTTCCATCTTCACCTTTCACGGCGTGGACACCTGTGTGGTGACGGGCGGCTCCACCTCGGGCTGCGTGCGCGCCACGGTGGTCGACAGCTTGCAGCGCAGCTTTCGCACCATCGTCCCGCAGGAGTGCGTGGCCGACAAGCACGAGTCCCCGCACTTTGCCAACCTCTACGACATGATGCTCAAGTACGCCGATGTGCTGAGCATTCAGGAGACCCTCGAGCAGCTCGCCCGCGTGAGCCCCAAAGGAGCCCAGTCGTGAGCGACACCGCAACCCGCCGAGACCCGGGCTTTTACGACTACCTGCCCTACAACGACCGCCCAGTGATCCGTTGGCCCAATGGCGCACGGGTGGCCTTTTGGGTGGCACCCAACATCGAGTTTTACGAACTCGACCCGCCGCGCAACCCTGCGCGAGCGCCCTGGGCAAGGCCTGCCCCCGATGTCCTCAACTACGCCTACCGCGATTACGGCAACCGCGCGGGCTTTTGGCGCATGCTCGATGTGATGAAGCGCTGCAACATGCGCGGCAGCGTCTCGCTCAACGTGGCCATGTGCGATCACCACCCCGAGGTCATCGAGGCCTGCGCACGCGAAAACTGGGAGTTTTATTCGCACGGCACTTACAACACCCGCTACCTCATGGGCATGAACGAAGACCAGGAACGCGAGGTGATCCAGGACTCCATCGACACCATCAAGAAGCACACGGGGCAAAAGCTCGACGGCTGGCTCGCACCTGCCCTGACCTACACGCCACGCACCATGGACCTGGTGGCCGAGATGGGTCTGACCTATGTCTGCGATCTTTTCCACGACGATCAGCCCGGCCCCGTCAAGGTCAAACAGGGTCGGCTCACCAGCATTCCCTATTCGCTGGAAATGAACGATGTGATCGTCTACAACGTGAACCTGGTCTCACCGCGCCGCTATGGCGACATCCTCAAGCGTCAGTTCGATCGCCTCTATGCCGAGGGCGAGCATTCGGGCACGGTGATGTGCATCCCCTTGCATCCCTATCTGGTGGGTCAGCCGTATCGCCTGGCTGCATTTGAAGAAGCCCTGGCCTACATCACCGGCCACGACAAGGTGTGGCTGGCCACGGGTCGCGAGATTGCCCACTACTTCAACGAGCACTACCACTCGGCGTTCATGGCGGCTGGCCATGCAGTGGGAGAAGCACCATGAGCAACAAAGCTTTGCCCAATGATTACCTCACCTATGCCAAACGCGGTTATGGCATGGACCACGACCGCTACGACTGGTCCATGCTGCCGCGCCGCAAGCCTGTGGCCTGGCCGGGTGGTGCGCGCGTGGCCTTGTGGGTGGTGCCCGCGCTCGAGTGGTTCCCCTTGAACATGGCCGGTGTGCCCTTCAAGCCGCCGGGAGCCATGCAAACCGCTTACCCGGATTTGCGCCACTACACCTTGCGCGATTACGGCAACCGCGTGGGCATCTTCCGCATTTTTCAGGCGCTCGAGCGCCACCACATCCCGGCGACCGTGGCGGTCAATGCCGCCGTGGCGGTGCGCTACCCCGCCTTGTTGGCCGAATGCAAAAAGCGGGGCCACGAGGTCATTGCCAACGGCCTGGACATGGATCACCTGCACCATGGGGGTTTGGACACCAACGAGGAAAAGCGTTGGATCGATCAGACGCTGGACATCTTGCGCAAAGACCATGCGGTGCGCGGCTGGCTGTCGCCCGCCAAGTCCGAGTCGTTTCGAACGCCCGACCTGCTCGCGCAAGCCGGGGTGGACTATGTGTGCGACTGGGTCAATGACGACATGCCCTATGCCATGCGCACCGATGCAGGGTCAATCACGGCGATGCCTCACCCCATCGACATCGACGACTACACCATCTTGGTCAACAACCACCACACCGAAGACGATTTCCGCGATGCGCTCATCGATCAGTTCGAGGTGCTCTATCAGGAGTCAAGCGCCGAGAATGGCCGCATCATGGCGATCTCGCTGCACCCCTGGGTGATAGGTCAGCCCTATCGCATTGGCGCGCTCGAAGCGGCCCTGGCGCACATCATGGGACACCAGGGCGTGTGGGCGGCAACGGGCGCACAGATTGTGGACGCCTGGCGTTCGCAGCAGCGCTAAGCCATGCCGCAGTGCGAGGCATCAGCCCTTGGCCAAGGCCTTGACCTCCGCCAAGTCGTTCCAGACGTCTTGGCGCTGGATCAGGCCTTGGGCGACTTCAAAGCGATCGATGAAGCGAATGCCAGAAAAGGGCGAGCCATCGAGCCAGATGCCCTCGAGCGTGCCGCTGCAATACACCACGGTGTGATCCTCGCCCCAGCATTCGTCAAAGCGTTCGTACTGCTTGCCGATCTTGCTGTAGCGGGTTTTGGCCCAGTCGAGCAATTGCGAAAACTCCCGCATGGGGGCAGCGCCAGGAAAGGTCATCTCAAAGCCTGCGGCCAGCATGCCCTTGGCGGCCTCCAAGTCGCGCACTTGCATGCGCTCGAGAAACTGGCGCACCAGGGCGCTGGCATCGGGCAGCTCGGCACCGCCCACAGTGAAGCGTTTGCCATCGCGCTGATAGGTGGCGGCCTCGTTCACAAACACGGTGGTGCCCGCATTCGATGCGGCAATCACCGAGCGAACGCTGCGCGCGGTGCGCTCCACGAGTCGCTCGCGGGCTTGGGGGCTGTAACCGGGCAGCAGCGTGATCGATACAACGGGCATGGTCAAACTCCTGTGTGCAATGAACCTGCAATTCATTGTGCACCAGCGTTGGCGCCGCGCGTGCGGGCTTGTCGCGCGGGTGCAAGAAGGGCTGCATCATGAACACGCACATCGCGGGATCCGAGCGCATCGCCTATTCGGCCTTGCCCGATCGCAAACCCCTGAAGTGGCCGGGCGGCGCCCATGTTGCGGTCTGGATCGCTCCCAACATCGAGCATTACGAATACCTGCCTGAGCTCGTCCGGGTGCGTGACCCGTGGCCGCGCACGCCCCATCCCGACATCCTGGGCTATGGCTTGCGCGACTATGGCAACCGCGTGGGCGTGTGGCGGCTCATGGACTTGTTTGACCGCCTGGCCGTGCCCATCACCGTATCGCTGTCTTTGTCGGTGTTGGACCTCTACCCCGAGCTGGCGCAGGCCATGATCGAGCGGCAATGGGAATTCATGTCCCACGGCCTCTACAACACCCGCTATCACTGGAACATCAGCGAGCAAGAAGAACGCGAGGCCATCGCCGCCTGCCAGGAGATCCATGTGCGCCACACGGGCCAGCGGCTCAAGGGCTGGTTTTCGCCAGCGGCTTCCAACACCTTGCTCACGCCAGACCTGGTGGCCGAAAGCGGCATCTCCTATTTGTGTGACCTCTATCACGATGACCAGCCCACACCCGTGCGGGTGCGCCAGGGCTCGCTGGTCTCGTTGCCCTACTCCATGGAAATCAACGACAGCATTGCCTGGCGACGCGGGCAGGAGGCGCAAGACTTTGCGCAAAAGATCCGCGACGAGTTCGATGTCCTGTATGCCGAAGGCGCTGAACATGGGCGGGTGATGAACATCGCTGTCCATCCCTTCATCATGGGTCAGCCCCACCGCATCCAGGCCTTGAGCGATGCCCTCACCTACATCGCGAGTCACCCCAAGGTGTGGTTTGCCAAGGGATCGGACATCGTGGACTGGTACACACAACAACATCACCTAGAGGAGCAGGCATGAGCGCGAGCCAAGACTACATCCGCGATTACATGAGCGAGCCAATGATCGATGCCGCCAGCGCTGCGCTGGTCATCATCGACATGCAATACGCCACGGGGTCGCGCCAGGGCGCCCTGGGCAGATCCCTCAAGGAAAAAGGCTCCAGCGTGGGCGACTACCGCTTTGCGCGCATCGAGGACACGGTGCTGCCCAACATCATTGCCTTGCGCTCGCACTTTCACCAGTTGAAGCGTCCCGTGCTGCACGTCACCCTGGGCTCGGCTTTGCCCGATGCCAGCGACGCGCCCCGCCACATGCGCAAGCTCCTCTCGAGCTGCAACAACCACCTGGGCAGCCCCGAGCACGAGATCCTCGCCGAGCTCAAGCCCATCGCGGGCGAGCATGTGTTGCGCAAGACCACGGTGGGCGCGTTTGCGTCCACGGCCATCGACAGCCTCTTGCGCGGCCTGGGTGTGGATCAGCTCTACATGGTGGGCGTGTCCACCAACATGTGTGTGGAGACCACGGCCCGCGAGGCAGCGGACCGGGGCTATCAGGTCACGCTGGTGGAAGATGCTTGCGGCACCACTTTTGAAGAGTTGCACCATGTGACCATGCGCAACTTTCAGCGCCTCTTTGGCCGGGTGACCTCGACCCAGCAAGCCCGTGCTGAACTGCAGGAGGCCGCATGACATCGCCCAAGACCCACCGCGTGCTGGTCATCGTGCCCTTTGCCATGTCGCCAGAGAACCTGGCCTTGCGGCGCGAGCAACTCGAGTCCATCGATGTGTCCCCGCACTTGCATTTTGAGTTTCGCGCGGTCAAAGCCGGACCGGTGAATTACGCCAGCCACCATGACTTTGTGCTGGCCGACGCAGCCAACTTTGAAGCGGGCTGCAAAGCCCAGGACGAGGGCTTCTCGGCGGTGTGCATCGACACAATGAGTGACTCGGGCGTTGCAGCCTTGCGCTCGGTGCTCGACATCCCGGTGTTTGGGCCGGGCAAAGCCGCCATGCTCACCGCCCTGATGCTGGGCAATCGCTTTTCGGTGCTGACCATGGCCAAACGCTGGATGCCGCTGTATCAAAAGGCGCTCGACGAACTGGGCATGCATCACAAATGTGCCTCGGTGCGCTCCATCGAAGTGCCACCCGACAACCAAGCTTTGCTCTCGGGCAAACAGGAAGAAGTCTTTCCTTTGCTGGAGCAAGCCGCACGCAAGGCCATCGAGGAGGACGGTGCCGATGTTCTGATCCTGGGCTCGACCACCATGCATCAATCCCATGCGTGGTTGTCTTCGCGCTTGCCCGTGCCCATCATCAACCCCGGCCCGTTGAGCTACAAGCTGGTGGAGTCGGCCTTGGGTCTGGGTTTGACGCAAAGCCGTCAGGCTTACCCCAAGCCCATGCATCCGCGCCTGGAGATGCTCCAGGCCATGATGGACGCCGCACAGCGGTCGGTGGGCTCGCCCTGAGCCCTTGCTTCATGGAGAGTGACCATGCCCAAACGCCTCACACCCGAGCAAGTCAAGGCCTACGAGACCCAGGGCTTTGTCTACCCCATCGACGTGCTCAGTGCGCAAGAGGTGCGCGACCACCGCTCGGAGCTCGAAGACTGGGAGTGCGAGCGCGGGGCGCTTATCGATTTTCCTGAAAAGTCCAAAAGCTATTTGCTCTTCAATTGGGCGGATCAACTGGTCCATCACCCGGCCATCCTCGATGCGGTCGAAGATGTGATTGGTCCAGACATCCTGGTCTATCACTCCACCTTGTTCGTCAAGGAAGCCCACACGCCGGCTTACGTGCGTTGGCACCAGGACAGCACCTACTTTTATCTGCACCCACACGAGCATGTCACCGCCTGGGTGGCCTTGTCCGATGCCAGCGTGGCGGCTGGCTGCATGCAGGCCTTGCCAGGCAGTCACCGCTGGGGGGCTTATGCGCACGATGACCAGCCCGAGCCCATGAACATGATTCGGCGTGGCCAGGGCATCAGTGGCCTGTTCGACGATGCCCAGGGCGAATTCATGCCCGTCGCTGCGGGTCAGATGTCCTTGCACCACACCGACCTGGTGCATGCCTCCTCAGGCAACACCACCAACGACCGCCGCCTGGGCTATGCCATCAGCTACATCCCCGCGCATGTGCGGCCGGTGGGGGCATTGAAGCCATCGGCCTTGTGCGTGCGTGGCAAGAGTCACGGGCACTTTGTCGAAGAGCAGCGCCTGGTTGAACCCCTCTCGCCCCAAGCGCATGCGCGCCATCGCGAGGCCTTGGCTTTGTTCAGGGCATTGCAGGACGCCGGCTTTCAGGGCGCCGCCGCCCCCGCTTCACACCCCACCGCAAAGGCCAACCCATGAGCCAACCCCTTGACGCAGCCCAGCTTCAGGCCCTGGTGGAGCGTTATTTCTCCGCCGTGGACAGCAAGGACGTGCCCGCCACCCTGGCTTGCTTCACGCCAGACGCGCACTTTTGCATCGCCAACCACGGCGTGTCCTACCGTGGCCGCGACGAGGCCATGCGCGGCATGTTCGAGCGCCTGCATGCGCGCTATGCGCAGGTCTGGCATGGGGACTTTGACCATGTCTTTGACGTGACCAACCAGCGGGTGGCCAGCCGCTTTCTCGTCAAGAACACCACGCACGACGGGCAGGTGCTGCACAAGAACAACTGCAACTTCTTTGCGCTGCGCCATGGCCTCTTTTGCGAAGTCTTTGTCTACATGAGCGCGGACAACTCACTGAGCTGAGTGCGCGCTGCCCAGCCCCTGGCTTGGGCGGGCTGCTCAGGCCGCTTGCGCAGGGCGGGTGAGCAAAGCCAGCCACTGGGAGAAAGGCACCTTGAGTTGCGCCATGCCCAGCGTCGCCTCGAGCATGGCTTGGCCATGCGCCGTGGGCCAGATGCGGCTGGTGAGGTCCATGAATTTGCTGCGCAACTCTGCACGGGTATAGGGGCTGGCATCGTCGCCCCGGTTGACCCCGGCCTCGGCGTGCAGCACGCGGCCATTCTTGAGGTGGATGGCCACGCGCGCTGGCCGCTCGTGCGGCAGGCGTTGGCTCATGGCGGGGTCGTGGCTCACGCTCACCTTTTGCGCGGCACCGAGAACTTGGCCGCCAGGGTGTTGGCGGGCAAGGGGTTGTTGAGCTCGGCTGCCAGGTGATAGGTGTGGACGGCGATGGATTCGATCTCCTCGGCCTGGGGCAAGCCTTGATCGGCAGCGAGGTGGTCCAGCGCATCCAGCGTGCCGTGGTTGTAGCGGCAGCAGGAATGCAGCTTGAAGTAGTTGTGCATGAAGTGCCAGTCCTGCCCCAGGTCCTGAATCACGGCTGGCGGATCAAACCGCTCTGAAACGATGTGACCCAGCAAGGAGCCTGGTCCATCGCGCTCGCCATTGAAGCCGCAGGCCACCAGCTCCAGTGCGAGCAAACCGTTGCGGTTGCTCAGACCGGCATAGGTGTTGCGCACAAGGCCACCTTCGAGCATGGTTTGTTTGGAGGTGGCAGTGGTGAGCGACGACGCCACATTGATGACCTCGCGCATGGCTTGGGCGCTTTGGCGGTTTGCGCGTGCGCAGGCAGCGGCTGCGCCCATCGTGCCCCAGGTGCCATGCGGGTGCATGGCCCCGCGCAATTGCGCGGCCGCGCCCAGGCGAGAGCCCACCTCGTAGCCCACGACCACCGCAGCCAGAAAGTCCTCGGCCTGGGCTTGAGCTTGTTCGCACAGGGCCAACGCGGCGGGGATCACATGAACCGCAGGGTGACCGCGAGAGAAGCGGTTGCCTTCGTCCATTTCCAGGAAGGTGCCCGCTGTGCCGTTGATGAAGGCGGCCGCTTCGGCGGTGGTGCGCTGACCCAGCCCCACCAGGGTGGCGACCGGCACGCTGGCCTGCCGTTTGGCCAGGGCTTGCAACTCAGGCTCAGCCGAGCCGGCCACCATGGCGGCCAGGGTGTCGGCCAGGATCCAGCCGAGTTGCTCTTGATGCGCTGCATCGAGTTGTCGCACATCGAGTTCAGCGGCAAAGGCACTCAAGGTATCGAGGTAGTTCATGGTCAGGCTTTCAGGCGGTGTGCGCTTGGGCGCAATGTTGATAGAGCGTGTCGGGGGTGGTGAAGTTCGCGCCGTCGATGCCGTGCAGTGCGCCAAGCAGCTGGTGCAGGTGGGTGATTCGGCTGGGCATGCCCCACACCCATGGGTGAAGCCCCAAGCCCATGGTCACCCCTTGGCCTTTGGCCTGGCTTTCGGCCGCCAGGCGCTGCGCTGCGTGCAAGATGGCCTGGGCATGGTCTTTGGGTTCGAGGTGTCGCATCCACTGGGCTTGCACATCGTCCCATTCGCTCGACAGGGGCAGCGCGAGCAGCCGGGGTTGCCCTTCACCCCAGGGTTGCATCCAGTAGGCCTGGTCGTCATTGCCCCAGTCTAGGGTGTAGCGAAAGCCGGCTTGCGCCAGCAAGCGCCAGGTGTCCACACTGGTCCCCCAGTCCTGGCTCACCCAGCCCAGGGGCTTGTGACCCAGCTGCTCTTGCAAGGCTGAGCTCGAAGACTCGATGTGTTCGCGTTGTTCCTGCTCGGGCATGCGCGAATGCATGATGCGCGTGGCCGCCAGCCCATGGCCCAGCCACTGCGAACCGAGTTGGCGCAAGGCCTCGATGGCGGTGGGCACACGCGGCAGCACCAGCCGGTTGGCGGCCACGGCCGGGGTGATGCCATGGCGTTGCAGGGCTTCGATGATGCGAAAGACACCGATGCGAAGTCCGTATTCGCGCTGGGTCCAGCTGCGGTAGTCGGGATTGAAGCTGCCAAACTCGCCCACAAAGCGAGGGTCGCGCAAGCTGCCCTCGGGCGACTGGAAATCCCAGTGCTCAAGGTAGAGCACGACGAAAAGATTCAATCCAGGCGGCAAAAGCCCCTCATTGCGAAAGGGCATCGCGCTGTAGCGGTAATGAGCGTGGTCCATCTTGAGAGCCAAATCACCCTTCTGGGGAATTACCCCTTGACTTCCTGAGTCAATGATTGCACAGTCAGCCCTATTGTTCTATCAATAGAACAATTTAATCCCATTCTTCAACTCCTTCATTGAGGACTTACCATGACGTCACAGACACGCATTTCCCGTCGACTGGTTTTGCAAGCGGGCGCCGCTGCCACCGCGCTGGGCGCGCCCGGCTTGTTGCTCGCGCAACCCGCACCCATCAAGATGGGCCTCATCCACCCGGTCAGTGGCGCACTGGCTTACAGCGGTGGCCAGGGCCGCATGGGCTGCCAAATGGCGATCAACGAGATCAATGCTGCCGGTGGCATCAAGGCCCTGGGCGGCGCCAAGTTGATGGATGTGTTGGGTGACTCGCAATCCCGTCCTGAAGTGGGCGTGTCCGAAGTCGAGCGTTTGCACCAAGAAGGCGTGTCGGCCTACGTGGGCTGCTTCTCCAGCGCCATTGCCTTGCCCGCCACGCAAGCAGCGGCCAAGTACAACACCCCCTTCATGATCGACGTGGGCGTGTCTGACGCCATCACCAACCGCGGCCTCAAGAACGTGTTCCGCCTCGCACCCGGCAACGGCAAGTGCGTGGACGACGCCTTCGCTGGTTTGGCCGAGCTGAACAAATCCGCGGGTGGCATTGCCAAGAGCGTGGTCCTGGTTCACGAAGATTCCGAATTCGGCACCAGCACCGCCAAGCTCTTGCAAAGCAAGATCGATGGCATTGGCATGGAAGTCAAGGATGTGCTCAAGCACGCCACGCCCACGCGCGACTTCTCCAACTTGGTTTTGCGCATCAAGTCGCTCAAGCCCGACTTGGTGATCATCAGCAACTACCAAAACGAATACGTCCTGTTGGCTCGCACCCTGCATCAGCAGAAGGTAGACCTCGCGGGCATCTTCTCTGTGCTTGGCGGCGGCTTCAACTACAAGCTGGTCAAAGAGCAGCCCGAAGTGGCCCAGTACATGATGGACTTCAACCACTGGTACAACCCCAAGAGTGCCAAGGCTCAAGAGATGCGCAAGGCAGTGGAAGCCAAAGGCGGCCTCTTCACCTTCGAGGTCTACTGCGGCTACAACGCGGTCAAGTGCTATGTGGACGCCATCGAGCGCGCCAAGTCGGCAGACAAGGAGAAAGTCATCGCTGCCCTGGAAACCAGCACCTGGTCCGATCACTTCATGCCCTATGGCCCGACCAAGTTCGTCAATGGCCAAAACCAGGGTGGTCGCGCTGCGTTGCTGCAAGCCAGCAAGACCGACATCGATGTGGTTTGGCCCAACGAGTTCGCGGCCATCAAGCCCATCTTCCCCAAGCCCAAGTTCAGCTGAACTGATCATTGATCCGGTGCGTGGTGGCTGCACGATTCGTGCGGCCGCCACGGCGTGAGCTTGCCCTGTTGCGGCTCACAGGCCGGGCTTGTTGAACACTGTCTCAGGGGAGCGCGTTGGATTCCACCATCTTGGCTGCGGCCGCCATCAATGGCCTGCTCATGGGTGGCATTTACACCTTGGTTGCGTCAGGATTGACGCTGATCTATGGGGTGTTGCACATCATCAATTTTGCCCACGGCAGCCTGCTCATGCTGGCCATGTTTGGCGTCTATTTCCTGCTCACCAAAGCAGGCATGGATCCATACCTGTCACTGGTGGTCATGGTGCCAGCCATGTATGTGCTGGGCTACTTCATGTACCGCCATTTGATTGGCAAGCTCTCACTGGGGCGGGACGAAAACATCCTGCTCATCACGCTGGGTTTGTCCATCCTCATTGAAAACCTCGCGCTCATGTTTTTCAAGGGCGACTCGCGCACCATCTCCATGGCCTACAGCGACAGCATGATCGAGGTGGGACCGCTTTTGTTGGGCTTGCCCAAAGTGGTGTCCTTCGTGGCCGCCATGGTGTTGTGCGGGCTGCTGGGTTTGTTCATCTCGCGCACCGACACCGGCAAGGCCATTCGTGCCGTTGCCAAGGAACGCATGGGTGCCCGCCTGGTGGGCATCGATGTGGATCGCATCTTTGCCGTGTCCTTTGGCATTGGCTTGGCCACGCTGGGCGCGGCGGCTTGTTTGCTGATGCCGATTTTTTATGTGTCCCCCACCAGCGGCCATGTGTTTGTGATCGTGGCCTTCACCGTGGTGGTGCTCGGCGGCATGGGCAGCTTTTTGGGTGCGGTGATTGGTGGCCTCATCGTGGGCCTCACCGAATCCTTTGGTGGCTTGTTCCTGGGCGAGAGCCTGGGGCAGATCGGCACCTCGCTGATCTTCATCCTGATCCTGCTGTTCAGACCCTCTGGCCTTTTTGGAGACAAGCGATGAATGCCGCTCGATCATCCTGGCTTGTTCACCTCGCGATCCTGGCCGTGGCCTTGGTCTTCCCTCTGGTCTTCCAGTCGGCCTTCATGGTGAACTTTGGCGTGCTGGCCTTGTTCTATGCCTTCATTGGCCAGTCCTGGAACATCGCGGGTGGATTTGCAGGTCAACTGTCATTTGGGCATGTGGCCTTTTTTGGTGTCGGTGCCTATGCCTCCACCATCGTGCAAATGCGCCTGGGCTGGAACCCCTGGCTGGGCTTGCCAGTCTCGGCGCTTGCGGGCGCCTTGGCGGGTTGGCTCATCGCCGTCCTCTCGTTTCGGGCTGGCCTCAAGGGTTCTTACTTCGCGCTCATCACCCTGGCGTTTGCCGAGGTGTTTCGCATCATCACCAACTCGGTGGAGTTCACTGGGGGCGGCCTGGGCATGCTCATCCCCATGAAGCAGACTGTGCAGAACTTCCAGTTTGGTGATCGGCGCGTGTTTTATTTCATCATCCTTGCGCTCACGGCAGCTTCGATTGCGCTGGCGCTGTGGCTCAAGTCCTCGCGCTTTGGCGCGCAACTGGCAGCCATCCGCGAAAACGAAGACTCCGCTCGGGCTTTGGGCATCAACACCTTTGCCGAAAAAATCAAGATCATGATGATCTCGGGTGCCATTGCCGGTGTGGGTGGCTGCTTTTTCGCGCAGTACTTTCTCTACATCGACCCCACCATTGCCTTTGGCGTGGACAAGTCGGTGGAGATGCTGCTGGTGAGCATGATTGGGGGCGCAGGCACGGTCTATGGCCCGCTCATCGGCGCGGTGCTGCTGGCTGCAGTGAGTGAACTCACCCGCGCCTGGTTCACGCTGCAAGGCTTGTCGCTGGTGCTCTACGGTGGCTTGCTGGTGGTGATCATTGCCTTCTTGCCCAATGGCCTGATCGACCTGTTCAAAAAGCGCAGCTTCAATTCAAGGAGGCCATGATGCTCAAGGTCTCAAACCTCACCAAGATTTTTGGCGGTCTGCGTGCCGTGGACGACGCATCCCTCACCGTGGACGAGGGGCGCATCGTGGCGCTCATTGGTCCCAACGGCGCGGGCAAGACCACCTTGTTTGCCTGCATCGCAGGTTTTCACAGCGTCAATGAGGGCAAGGTGGAATTCCAGGGTCACGACATCACGGGACGTGCCGTGCACGAGATCTCCCGCCTGGGCATGGTGCGCACCTTCCAGATCACCCAGCCCTTTGCCAAGCTCACCGTGCTGGAAAACATCGCCGTGGGATCCCACCAGCACCATGCGCGGCGCAGCGACGCGCTCGCCCATGCCCGTGTCATCGCGCAACGCGTGGGCATCCCCTCGGCCATGCTCGATCAGCCTGCAGCCGAGCTCACCGTGGCAGGCCGCAAGCGACTGGAGCTGGCCCGAACCCTGGCCACCGAGCCCAAGCTTTTGTTGCTCGATGAAGTCATGGCCGGACTCAACCCGCAAGAGATTCTGGACATCATTGCCATCATTCGGCAGATCCGCGATGGCGGCGTCACCATCCTCCTCATCGAGCATGTGATGCACGCCGTCATGAGCCTGTCTGAGCACATCCATGTGCTCTCTTACGGAAAGATCATTGCCCAGGGCGCGCCGAGCGAGATCGTGAGCAATCGCGATGTGGTTGAGGCCTATCTGGGGCGCGGTGCCGCTGATCACATGGCCGCCGTCCAAGTGCAAGGGGCTCACCATGCTTGAGATCAGACAGTTGCGCGCCGGTTATGGCAGCGTGGAAATCCTTCGTGGCATCGACCTCGATGTGGCCAAGGGCGAGATCGTGGCGGTGCTGGGCAGCAACGGGGTGGGCAAGTCCACCCTCAACAACAACCTCTCGGCGCTCTACCGTCCATTTGGCGGCTCCATTCGTTTTCAAGGCGAAGAGATCACGGGCCTGTCTTCCAGCGAAGTGGTCCGGCGCGGGCTCATCCATGTGCCCGAAGGCCGTCGCATCTTCCCCAATCTGAGCGTGCTCGAAAACCTGGAGCTGGGCAGCCTGGTGCGCGGCAAGGAGCGTCGTGCCCAGAACATCGAACGGGTGACGGGCATTTTTCCCCGCCTTCGCGAACGCTTCACCCAGCTCGCGGGCACCCTCTCCGGTGGCGAGCAGCAAATGCTCGCCATTGGTCGCGGCCTCATGTCTGAGCCCGAATTGCTCATCATGGATGAGCCGTCGCTGGGCTTGTCGCCGCTGCTGGTCGAGCAGATGTTTGAGCTCATCGGTCGCATCAACCAGGAGGGCTTGCCGATTCTGCTCATGGAGCAAAACGCGGTGCAGACCTTGGCGATTGCCCATCGTGCCTACATCATTGAAAACGGCGTGGTGGCCATGCAGGGCAAGGCCCAGGATTTGTCGCGCGACCCCGAGTTGCGCAAAAACTACCTGGGGCTGTGACCCATGCCCACACCTGCGTCGCTTCACCCTGTCTCGCACGGCAACGAGCTAGCGGGTCGTCGCGCGTTGGTGACGGGTGCCGGATCGGGCATTGGCCTGGCCACCGTGCAGGCCTTGCTCGCGCAGGGCGCGCAGGTGGTGGCCGTGGTGCAAAACCCGCAGCAGCGCCAGGTCTTGGCCACGGCCTTGCCCGCCAACCAGGTGCTGGTGCAGGACTTGCTCGATGACGTGGCGTGCGCCGCCTTGCCCAAGCAAGCCGCGCAGTTGCTCGGCGGCCTGGATGCCGTGGCATGTTGCGCTGGCATTTTTTTCAAGAAGTATTCCGACGAGACCACCCTGGACGAGTGGCGACGCACCCTGGCCTTGAACCTGGATGCCACCTTCATCCTCACCCGCGCAGCGATTGCCTGCATGCGCGAGCAACGCGCGGGGGATGCGAGCGTGGTGGTCATCAGCAGCCAGATTGGGCTGGTGGGTCATGCACGGGGTGCGGCCTATGCCGCCTCCAAGGCCGGCCTCAATGGCATGGTGCGTTCATTGGCGCTGGAGTGGGCAGAGCAGGGCATTCGCATCAATGCAGTGGGACCGGGTCCCATTGCCACGCCCATGGTGGCTTCAACCATGGCCGATCCGCAAGCCTTGGCGGCCATGCAAGCCTCCATCCCCATGGGGCGTTTGGGTCAGCCCGAAGAAGTGGCGCAAGTCATCAGTTTTTTGTTGTCGAGCCGGGCCTCGTTCATCACGGGTCAGATCCTGTGTGCCGACGGTGGCTTTACAGCGCGATAAGACCATGGCGCACACCTCGTCCTCCCCCTTGCCCCTGGCGCAGCTCACCCGCGTGATGCGCAGCAAGAACGCAGGTCCCCTGTGCCTCACCATCGATGTGTTTTTCCATGAGCGGGCAGGCTTTGATCGCGCACTCCAAAGCCCCGCACTGTCGCCCTCTGCCGTCGCCGCCCTGTATGGCCTCGCGCCAGATCAAGTGCAGCGCCGCGATTGGCCTGAGGTCCTGGCCATCAAATTCGCCATGCCGCGTCGCCACTGTGCGGGCAGTCCGGGTGACGGCGATGTGTACGGCGCGCAGCAGCATGCCCCCTTGCTGGAGGTGCAGGTATGAGCGCCGTGGCCCGTTTGCTGCAAACCCACCGCGCGGGTGGCGAGCGCTTGCGCGTCCTGTCGGCATCGGGTCAGCTGGGCTTTGGCATCGTGGCGGCTTCGCTGGAGCGCGGTCTGGCGCGCCGGCCTCACTTCATCGGTTGCGACATGGGGTCGATTGACCCCGGTCCCTACTTTCTGGGCTCAGGTCAGATGGCCGCCCCCCGTGCCATGGTTCGCCGCGATCTGGAGCTGGTCCTGCGCGGCGCACGCGAGCTCGATGTCCCCTTGATCATTGGCAGTGCAGGCACGGCAGGCGCCAAGCCCCATCTGCAAGCCACCCTGGCCTTGCTGGCCGAGGTCGCGCGGGATTTGCGCGTCTCGATCAAAGTGGCCACTGTGGCCAGCGATGTCAGCGCAGACTTGCTGGTGCAAGCGCGCGAGCAAGGGCGCTTGCGTGCACTCGATCCCGACCCCAGCAGCCTGCAACTGCCTGTGCCCAGCGCCGAGCGGCTGCGCGCCTGCTCGCACCGCGTCGCCCAGTGCGGCACGGACACGTTCATGGCGGCACTGCAAAGTCACCCCGACGTGCTCATCGCCGGGCGAGCTTGCGACACCGCCATCTTTGCCGCCTTGCCCCTGATGCTGGGATACGACAAGGCCCTGGCCTTGCACATGGCCAAGATCGTGGAATGCACGTCGCTGTGCTGTGAGCCCGGTGGGCGTGATGCCATGCTCGCCGAATTGGGCCTTGAGGACTTCATCCTTGAGAGCATGAACCCCGCCCTCAAGGCCACCCCCAGCTCGGTCGCGGCGCATGCCATGTATGAGCAAGCCAACCCCTGGCTGGTGGAAGAGCCCGAAGGGGTGCTGGACTTGCGCCATGCCACCTATGAGGCGGTGGATGAGCGTCGAACCCGCGTGTGCGGCGCACGCTTTGACGCGCGCGAGCAGCCCACCCTCAAGGTCGAGGGTGCAGCCCGCGTGGGTGCGCGTGCCGTGCTGATTGCGGGCGTGAGCGACCCACTGCTGATGTCGCAACTCGACGAGGTGTTGGCGGCAGTCGAGGCGCGTGTGCGCCCCTTGCTGGCCGGTGAGTGGCAGATGATCCCGCATGTGTATGGCCAGGGTGCGGTGTTGCCCTTGCCGCTGGCCAAGCGCAGCGCGCACGAGGTGGGGCTGGTGCTGGAATTTTTGGCCGACGACATGGAGCTGGCCCACACCGCTGCATCGGTCTTCAAACAAAACCTCTTGCACCATGGCTTTCCCAACCGCTTGTGTACGGGGGGCAACCTGGCTTTTGCATTCACGCCCAGCGAACTCGAAGCGGGCATCAGCTATCGCTTTGAGCTCTACCATGTGCTCGAAGGGGTGAAACCAGAAGAGGTGTTCGTGCACGAGGTGCATGACTGGGTGGCAGCGGAGGCGCACGCATGATGACCCGCCTGCCCCTCACCAAATACCACCAGATCTACCTGGTCTTGCGCGAGCAACTGCAAGAGGGCCGCTTTGCCCAGGGCATGCCCGCCGAGATGGAGCTGGCCAAGCAATTTGGCGTGGGTCGTGTGACCGTTCGCCACGCCATGGAGCAACTCGTCACCGAGGGATTGATTGTTCGCGTCGCCGGGCGAGGCACCTTCCCCACGGCCTTGTCGCGCGGTGCCGCGGCCAATGCCGACATGGTGCAAGCGCAACCCACGCGCCTGGCCGGTCTCATGGAAAACATCGTGAGCGCGAGCCGCTCGACCACCATCAAGGTGATCGATTGGCGCATCGTGCCTGCCAGCGAGCCCGTGGCTGAGGCCTTGCAATTGCAAGTGGGCGCGCCCGTGCGCAAAGCCGTTCGCTGTCGCAGCTCGCGCGAGGGACCGCTGTCCTACATCGTCACCTACATGCCCGCCGAGTTGCTGGCCGACAAGACCCGCAAGAACCTCACCGACAAGCCCATGTTGCAGTTGCTCGAGGAAAGCGGCGTGGTGCTGGGTCGTGCCCAGCAAACCATCTCAGCCCGCCAGGCCGATGCCGAGGTGGCCAAGCAACTCAAGGTGGCCATTGCCACAGCCTTGCTGTCGGTACGCCGGCGCGTCTTCGATGTCCATGACAGGCCGGTTCAATGGCTGGAGGGCTTGTATCGCCCCGATCGCTACGAGTACCACATGGAGGTCTCCAGCGTGGGCAGTGTGGATGCGCGCATTGCCGTCAAAGACCCCGAGGGGCGCGAATGAAGACAGTGACCTTGAATCAACGGGAGATGCTCGGATGAAAGCCAATGGTGGGGCCGCGCAAACGCTGGCTCAAAAGCTCATCGCCAAAGCCGCCGCACGCGCTTCGGTGGCGGTGGGTGACATCGTCAACTGCCAGGTGGATCTGGCCATGTTCCATGATTCGTCGGGACCCAGGCGACTCAAGCCCATGCTCGAAGAGCTGGGCGCCAAGGTTTGGGACACCTCGCGGGTGGTGCTGGTCATGGACCACTATGTGCCCGAGCAAGACGACGACTCGCGACGCATTGTCCGCATTGCCCGTGAATGGGCCAAGGAGCAGCAGCTCCCCTATGTGTACGACAGCCAGGGCATTTGCCATGTGGTCCTGCCGCAAAAAGGCCACCTCAAGCCCGGCATGTTTTGCGTGGGCGGGGATTCCCATTCGCCCACGGGCGGTGCATTTGGCACCTACATGTTTGGCATTGGCAGCACCGAGATGCTGGGCGTGGTGGTCACGGGCGAGATCTGGGTGCAAGTGCCGCGCACCATCCGCATGCAGTGGCATGGGCAGCTGCAGCCCGGCGTCACGGCCAAGGACATGATGCTGCACATGATTGGCCGCTTTGGCATGAACGGCGGTGAGTACCAGGCCATCGAGTTTTGTGGCACGGGGGTGAAGGCCTTGTCCATGCAAGAGCGCATGACCTTGTCGAACATGAGCGCCGAGCTGGGCTCGCAGGTCGGCCTGATTGCGCCCGACGAGGTGACGCTGGCGTGGTTGAAAGGCGCGGGCGTTCACGATGCCTCGTGCGAAGGCTGGTACACCGATGAAGGAGCCGACGCCACCACCTACGAATTTGACGCGTCAGCCCTCGCGCCCCATGTGGCAGCACCCCACAGCCCCGCCAACTCCAAGGCGGTTGAGGCCTATGACAACGTGCCCATCCATGTGGCCTATGTGGGCGCATGCACCGGGGCCAAGCTCGATGACTTGCGCGCCGTAGCGCACGTGCTCAAGGGGCAGCGCCTGGCCACTGGGGTCAAGCTCATGGTGGCACCGGCCAGTGTGCTCGATCAGTCCATGGCCGAAGCCGAGGGCGTGATGCAGGTCCTGCGCGATGCAGGCGCACAGCTCTTGCCCACCGCCTGCGGCGCCTGCTCGGGCTATGGAGGCAGCATCCCCGATGGGGCCAATGTCATCGCCACCACGGCGCGCAACTTCAAAGGCCGCATGGGCTCGGCCACGGCGCAGGTCTACCTGGCCTCGCCATACACCGTGGCCGCATCGGCCTTGCGCGGTCGCATCAGCGATGCGCGGGAGGTGTTGGCATGAGCACCCTGCATAAAGTCTGGACCCTGGGCGCAGACATCGACACCGACCAGCTCGCGCCGGGTGCCTACATGAAGCTCGGGATCGCCGACATTGCTCAGCATTGCCTCGAAGGCGTGCGCCCCGAATTTGCGAGCCAGGCTCATGCAGGCGATGTCATTGCTGCTGGCCCCAACTTTGGCATTGGCTCCTCGCGCGAACAGGCTGCGGGTGCGCTGGTGCAATTGGGCATCAAGGCCGTGATCGCCCCGTCGTACGGGGGCTTGTACTTTCGCAATGCCTTCAACCTGGGGCTGTTGCTGCTGACCTGCCCCAGGGCGCAGGAGCTGCAAGAGGGTGAATCGATTGCCCTGGATGTGCCGCAACGCGCCATCGTGCGCAGCACGGGCGAGCGCCTGGCCATCGACCCCATCCCCGACTTTTTATTGCAGATGGTCGCTGCGGGCGGTTTGCTGCCCCAGCTCAAACACCGGTTGAAGACCCCTTTGGAGCGCGCATGAGCACATCGTCCCCAACAGCACCCCAAGTGGTTCGTGCCTCGGCCATGCCCGAGGGCTGCATGACCATGCCCGTGGTGATCGTGGGCGGGGGCTCTTGCGGCCTCACTGCCGCGATTGCCCTGCGCATGGCGGGCGTGGACTGTGTGATCCTCGAGCGCGATGTCAGGGCCACGGGCTCCACCGCTTTGTCCTCGGGCTTCATCCCTGCAGCCCAAACGCGCATCCAGCAATCGCTGGGCATCGAGGATTCGCATGAATGGTTGATCGAGGACGTGATCAACAAGGCCCACGGCCAGGCGCCCAGGCCGTTGGTCACCGCCTATGTGCACGCTGCTGCACAAGCCATCGATGCCTTGCAGGACAAGGGTCTGCCATTTGAGATCGTCGATGGGTTTTTGTATCCCGGCCATCGCGTTCGGCGCATGCATTCCATGCCCGAGCGCACGGGCGAAACCTTCATGACACGCCTGGAGCAACTCGCCACCCAGATGGGCGCGGATTTGCTCACCGAGGCCTTGGTGCGCGAGCTGTGGATCGATGACCAGCAGCGCATCATCGGCGTGGGCTACCAGCGCCCCGATGGCAGCATGGAACACCTGGGCTGCAGCTTTTTGCTCCTCGCTTGCAATGGCTTTGGCGGCAACCCCAGGTTGGTCAAGGAGTTGTTGCCCGACATGGCGCAGGCGACCTTTGCCGGCCATCAGGGCAACGACGGCAGCGCCATTGAATGGGCGCGGCAGCTGGGTTTGAAAATGGCCGACCTCGATGCCTATCAGGGGCATGGCTCCTGGGTCACGCCCCAGGGTGCGCTCATGACCTGGGCTTTCATCATGGAAGGCGGCGTGCAGATCAACGCACGCGGCCAGCGCTTCAGCGACGAAACGGGTGGCTATTCCGAAGCCGCCGTGCATGTGCTGGCTCAGCCCGGCGGTGTGGCCTGGAATGTGTTTGATGAGCCCTTGCTGCAATTGCTGCTGGGCTTTCCCGATTTCCGCGATGCGCATGCGGCCGGTGCCTTGCGCACCGCCTCCGACATCAAGAGCCTGGCCAGCATCATCGGTTGCGATGAGCAGACCCTCAAGGCCACGCTCGACGAGGTGCGCCCTGGCCACACCGATGCCTGGGGGCGCACTTTCAAGCGCAGCCTGCATGCGCCCTACCGTGCAGTGAAGGTCACCGGGGCTTTGTTCCACACCCAGGGTGGTCTGGATGTCGACACCCGGTGCAGGGCCTTGCGCGCCGATGGTCAGGCCATGGTCAACCTCTATGCAGCGGGCGGCGCCGCCCGTGGTGTGTCGGGTCGCGGTGCCGATGGCTATCTCGCGGGCAATGGCTTGCTCAGCGCCGTGGGCGGCGGCTGGCTTGCCGCCAACGACATCGCAGCGCAATGGCGCGCTTTGTGATTCCACACTTGTTTGATAAAGGCATTCATACATGACACTGGCACAACGACTGCGGCAGCCCAAGGCCTTGCTCGCGCCTGGCATTTACGACGCGCTCACCGCCCTGGTGGCCGAGCAAGCGGGCTTTGAGGGGCTTTACCTCTCGGGCGCCTCCATTGCCTACACGCGACTGGGTCGATCCGACATTGGCCTGACCACTGCCACCGAGGTGGCCGACACGCTTGCTCGCATCACCGAGCGCGTGAAGCTGCCCGTCATCGTCGATGCCGACACCGGCTTTGGCAATGCCTTGAACACCCAGCGCACGGTGCGCAGCTTTGAGCGTGCCGGTGCGGCCATGATCCAGCTCGAAGACCAGACCTTTCCCAAGCGCTGCGGTCACCTCGATGGCAAAGGCGTGGTCCAAGTAGCTGAGATGTGCGGCAAGCTCAAGGCCGCGCTTGACGCCCGCGTTCACCAGGACACGCTCATCCTCGCGCGCACCGATGCCCTCGCCGTCGAAGGCTTTGAGGCCGCGATGGACCGCGCCGAGCAATACCTGGCATGCGGCGTGGATGCCTTGTTCATCGAGGCCTTGAGAACCCCCGAGCAAATGAAGGCCGCGTGCGACCGCTTCGCTGGCCGCATCCCCTTGCTGGCCAACATGGTCGAGGGCGGCAAGACCCCGGTCCAAAGCGCTGCTGTGTTGGGCGAGCTGGGGTTTCGCATCGTCATCTTTCCGGGTGGCACGGCTCGCGCGGTCTCGCATTTGCTCCAGCGCTACTACGCCAGCTTGCACCAGCACCAGACCACCGCGCCGTTCAAGGGCGAGATGCTGGACTTTGATGAGCTCAACGCCTTGATAGGCACGCCTGAGCTTCTGGCGCTGGGCAAGCAGTACGACGCGTGAGCCTTCAACCCGGTGAGCCTGCGCTCAGGCGGCTTCAGGCGTCTTGCACACATCCACCCATTGCCCTTGGGTGATGGTCGCCATTTGCTCGGGGGTGACGCGCACGCCGTTGCGTGTGCCGCCAGCGGCGGGGAGCAATTCGGGCCAGGCCTTGAGCGACACATCGAGGTAAATCGGCAAGGGGGTGGCCAGGCCAAACGGACACACGCCACCCACCGGATGACCCGTGAGTGAGGTCACCTCATCGTGCGAGAGCATCTTGCCCTTGCCCAGTGCTTGCTTGAGCTTGCCGTTGTCCACCCGCGCCTCGCCGCTGGCCACAACCAGAACGGCCTCGCCTGTAGCCAGGCGAAACGCCAGGGTCTTGGCGATCTGCCCCGGTGCGACACCAAATGCCTCAGCGGCCAAGGCCACGGTGGCTGTGCTTTGTTCGTGTTCGATGATGGGCAGGTCCAAGCCCAACGATGCAAAGTGGGCGCGCACGGATTCGGTGGTCATGGTCAGAGTGAGAAGTCGTAGTCAATGGTGATGGGGGCGTGATCAGAAAAGCGCTCGGCTTTGAAGATCTCGGCGGCTTTGGCATGTGGGGCCACATTGGGCGTGGCCAGGTGGTAGTCCAGCCGCCACCCCACGTTGTTGGCCCAGGCCTGTCCTCGGTTGCTCCACCAGGTGTAGCAAGCGTCGGTGGTGTCGGGGTGCAACTGACGGTAGACATCGACCACCGTGCCACTGCCCAGCAACTGGGTCATCCATTCCCGTTCCTCGGGCAAAAAGCCACTGTTTTTCTGGTTGCTGCGCCAGTTTTTCAAATCCATGGCCTGGTGCGCGATGTTGATGTCGCCACACAAGATGTAGTCGCGCTCGCCAGCCAGTGCGTCCAGGTGCGGGCGCACCACATCGAGGAAGCGGAACTTGGCGGCCTGGCGGTCCTCGCCTGAGCTGCCACTGGGGAAATACATGCTCAGGATGGAGAGCTTGCGTCGTGGGGTGTCAAAGCGCAGCTCCACCGAGCGGCCTTCGGCATCGAATTCGCCGCCGTCAAAACCCATGCGCACATCGCTGGGCTCGTGGCGGCTGTAAATGCCCACGCCCGAATAGCCTTTTTTCTCGGCGCAATGGAAATGGCCCTTGAGGTCGGCAAGGACATCGAAGGCACCTGCGAGGTCTTCATGCTGGGCTTTGAGTTCTTGCACACACATACAATCCGGCGCAGTCTTTTCCACCCATGCTTGAAGCCCTTTGCGCGAGGCCGACCGAATGCCGTTGAGATTCAGGCTGGTGAGTTTGAACAAGGTAGATCTCCCATGACGAAGGCAAACACCAGCAACACACTGGCTCAAGAATTTGTTCAATTCTCGCTGGACTGCGGGGTCTTGAAATTTGGCGAATTCAAAACCAAGGCCGGTCGCCTGTCGCCTTACTTTTTCAACGCGGGTTTGTTTGACGATGGCGCCAAGCTCAGCCGCCTGGCGAGCTTTTACGCCCAAAGCCTCATCGCGCACCAGGTCCCCTTTGACATGATTTTTGGTCCCGCCTACAAGGGCATTCCGCTGGGGGCGGCGGTGGCGATTGAACTCGCGCGCCTGGGTCGCTCGGTGCCCTTTGCCTACAACCGCAAAGAGGCCAAGGACCATGGCGAGGGCGGCTCACTGGTGGGCGCGCCGCTCAAGGGGCGGGTGTTGATCGTGGACGATGTGATGAGTGCGGGCACGGCGGTCCGCGAGTCGATTGCGCTCATCCAGCAAGCGGGCGCCACGCCCAGCGCGGTGGCGATTGCTCTAGACCGCCAGGAGATGGCCACCGAGGTGCAAGCCGATGGCCGGGTGGTCGATGTGCCGCACAGCGCCGTGCAATACGTGCAAAGCCAGTTGGGTCTGGTGGTGGACGCGATTGCCAGCCTGGAAGACTTGCTGGCTTATTTGAAAACCCACAGCGGCGCGGGCATGGCCGAGCACCTGCCCCGCGTGCAGGCTTATCGCGAACGCTACGGCGTGCACTGACCCCAAGCGCCCGCCGGTCTCACTTGGCGCGGCAGGCCTGGGGGTGCGTTCTTCTCACTGAACCATCACGCGATTGCTTTTTTGGGTGACCAGTTTGGGCAGCTCCAGCGTCAGCACGCCGTTGTCGAATTTGGCCTTGGACTGCGTGGCGTCCACCGATTGCGGCAAGGCAAAGCTGCGCGACACCGAGCCATAAAAGCGCTCGCTGCGCAGCAACTGGCCGTCAAGCTGTTGCTCATCGGATTGCTTGACCTCGGCGCTGAGCGTGACCACGTTGTCCTCCACCGTGATGTGGATGTCTTCCTTGCGAACGCCAGGCAATTCGGCTGCGACCGTGAAGGCCTCGCTGCGGTCTTTGACCTCGATGCGGATCTGGGACGGGTCGGGCAAGGGGTCGCCATGCAGGGGCTTGACGTAAAAGCCCGGCGAGAGCTCGCGAAAGAAATCGTCAAACAAAGAGCGGCGTTGGATGAGAGCAGACATGAGTTCCTCCTGATGAATGATGCAGCCCAGCGAGGGTTGGGCCACGCATGATCGGGAGGTGTGGGTGAGCCCGGACCATTTCAAGAGGCCCACCGCACAAAGCTGACTCAGATCAAACGCCAGCGCCGTTGAGGTAGTCGGTCTTGCCCAGTGCCACGCCGTTGTGGCGCAAGATGGCATAGGCCGTGGTGATGTGGAAGAACATGTTGGGCAAGGCCCATTGCTTCACATAGTCTTCGCCGGGCAGAGTTCGGGAGGCGGTTTTGCCCACCGGGAACGACACTTCTTTGGTTTCAAGGCCGTCGAGTGCGTTGGCGGGCACGCTGTTCAACCAGTTCACCGTGTTGTCAATGCGGGTGATGAGCTCGCCGAGCGTGTTTTCGGTGTTCTCGAACTTGGGCGCGTCCAGGTCGGCCACACGCGAGACGCACAGCTTGGCCGCGTCGCAAGCGATGCAAATCTGGATCTTGAAGGGCAGCATGTCGGGTGCGAGGCGGTATTGCACCAGCGCTTGCTCGTCGTAGCCGCGCGCTTGCACATCGGCCTGGGCTTTGGTGAGCACATGGCGCAAATTGCCCAGGAATTTGACGAAGACGGGGATGGAAGCGGAGGACAGGGAAATGGACATGGAACGTGCCTTTGAAAGAGGGGGTTAACGGACTGCGGGTCAGAGTATGCCCGCACTCCAGGGCGGGCGCAGTCCCCGGCTGGAGGGGCGGTGAAGCGCAAAACAGCCATTTACGCTTCAAAAATGAAGCGTAAAACATGGAAGCGACCCTTCGCCGCATGCGCTAACCAGAGCGCGAACGGCTGATTAACCGCCCAAGGCCTTTTTCAACAACTCATTGACCTGCTGGGGATTGGCCTTGCCCTTGCTGGCTTTCATGACCTGACCCACCAGGGCATTGAAGGCTTTGTCTTTGCCGGCCTTGTATTGCGCCACGTTGTCGGCGTTGTGGGCGATCACCTCTTCGACGATGGCCTCCAGGGCGCCGGTGTCGTTCATCTGTTTCAAGCCCTTGGCTTCAATGAGCGCATCGACGTCTTGGCCTTCACCGCTCCACAAGGCTTCAAACACTTGCTTGCCCGCGTTGTTGCTGATGGTGCCGTCGGCGATGCGGGCAATCAGGGCAGCGAGTTGGGCGCTGCTCACCGGCAGTTGCGCCAGGTTGACCTCGCCCGTGTTGAGGCGGCGTGAGACTTCGCCCATCACCCAGTTGCTGGCCAGCTTGGGCTGGCCGCAGGCCTTGGCCACCGCTTCGAAGTAAGCCGCCATGTCTTTACTTTGGGTGAGCGTGACTGCATCGTATTCGGGCAGGCCATAGGCTTGCTCAAAGCGTTGGGCCATGGCGCGGGGCAACTCGGGCAATTCGCTTTGCACCTGTGCCACCCATTCGGGGGCAATCATGAGCGGGGGTAGGTCGGGGTCGGGGAAGTAGCGGTAGTCGGCCGCGTCTTCCTTGGTGCGCATGGCGCGGGTCTCGCCGGTGTCGGG
>RGCL01000248.1 GCA_009919175.1 Betaproteobacteria bacterium | reverse complement strand
TTGATGGCCACATCGGTCTGAATGAAGGGCACCAGTTCGCCCGTGTCGCGCTGCTTGGCGCTCACGATGCCCGCGGTCACGGTGTTGTCCAAGCCAAAGGGCGAGCCGATGGCCATGACCCATTCGCCCACTTTGAGGCGGTTGACATCGCCAATCTTCACAAAGGGCAGCCCCGTGGCTTCAATCTTGACTACCGCCACATCGGTGCGTTTGTCGGCCCCCACAATGCGGGCCTTGAATTCGCGCTTGTCAGTCAGCGTGACCAGCACCTCATCGGCGCCATCCACCACGTGGGCGTTGGTCATCACATAGCCATCGGCCGACAAGATAAAGCCCGAGCCCACGCCGCGCTGCTGTGGCTCGTCGTTTTGTGGGCCGTTGCGGGGATTGCGGCGGTCCGGGCTGGGCATGGGGATGCCAAAACGGCGGAAGAACTCTTCCATGCCTGGGGGGATTTCAACGCCGCCATTTCGGGAGCTCGCACGCTCCATGGTGCGAATGTTCACCACCGAAGGGCCCACGCGCTCGGCCAGCTCGGAAAAGTCAGGCAGCACCACCTGCTGCGCGCGCGCCGCCGATGGCCAAAGAGCCCCCAGGCCGAAAAACAAGGCGGCCGTCGCCCCCACAAGCCCGCGCACCCAGCCTCGCGACCTCACCAACCCGTCATGGCCCTCATTGCGAGGGCTCCCACCTCCGTCATTGCGAGGGCCGAAGGCCCGAAGCAATCCACCCTGCCATTCGCACTTCATCATCTCACTCTCCGTTCTTCAACCATTGACCGGTCTCTCCCCCGGTCCACTCGCCCCATCTTCTCAAGAGGGCCGACGCACCAAAGCGGCATGAAACTGTTTCAAGGTGGCAGCAGGCACATCGCCCATCACCGTCACCCACCATCGTTCACCATGCGGCTTCATCAAAGTGTGGGTGGCCCCCATCTGTGTCAAGAGGGGCTGCCGTGAAAGAGACCCTTCTTTGGATTCGATGAACACCGAGACCCTGGCCAAGCCAT
>RGCL01000247.1 GCA_009919175.1 Betaproteobacteria bacterium | reverse complement strand
ACCAGGTCCACCTGGGACAGGGCACTCACCACGGCTGACAGCCCGCCAATGGCATCGCTCGCGCCAGTCGAGCGCACGGGTGCGGGGGCAGTCAGGGCGGGCGTGGTGAGTTGGAGTTCAAACACCTTGGCACCGAGTTGCTCCAGCGCCAGGCGGGCCAAGTCCACATTCACCCGGCGGGACTGGGTTTCACACAGCACGGCCACCACGTCACCGGGCTTGACCTGACATTGGGCAAAGGCCTGGACAAAGGCCTTCACCCACTTGTGTTCAATGCGTTCGACCAGCATGCCCATCTCCTGTTGTGAATTCAGTTTATATGAATTTTCATTTAAATTCATCCATAATGACCCGCATCACAAGCCCCAACGGTTGCGCCCAACGCCATGTCCAAGCCGGGATTCGTCGACGGATATTTGTCTTACCTGCTGGCCAGGGCGAGCCAGCGCATGTCCAGCGAATTTCACCGCGTGGTCGAGTCCCAGGGTTTGAGCCTCATGGAGTGGCGGGTCATGGCCAGCCTCTCGGGCAAAGACACGCTCAGCATCAATGCACTGTCAGACATCGTCCTGGCCAAGCAGCCCACGGTGACCAAGCTCATTGGCCGAATGCAAGCGGCGGGTTGGGTGCGACGGGTGGACGGCACCCATGACCGCCGCCTGTCCATGGTGAGCCTCACGCCCAAAGGGGTGCGCAAGGTCACCCCCCTGCTGGCACTGGCTCAAGAGCACGAGGCCCAGGTGCTCGCGGGTCTGGGACCCCAGGACATCGAGCGGCTCAAGCAGACCCTGGCGCATCTGATTGGTGAACCCGCCCCGGATGAACCGTGAGCGCCCATCAGGGTAATTCAGGGGATGGGGGTCAGGGATAAGCCCCTACATTCATTACCAATCGACAGAAACGCGTCTGTTGTTTTGTATCGCATCGTCACTCAGGAGGATCCCCATGAAATTGCGTTTGATCGCTGCCACGCTGGCTTTGGCTGCATCCGGTATGTCACAAGCGGCCACCACCTTCAC
>RGCL01000246.1 GCA_009919175.1 Betaproteobacteria bacterium | reverse complement strand
GGCACCTTGCTGCCGGCGTCGATGACCTCCTGGATCTTCTTGCGGACGACCGCGTCGAAGTCGGTCAGGCGATGGTCGATCTCGAACTGGAAACCTTGGGCGCGGACGACCAGGGCACCGTCGCCGAGCACCTTGGAGATCTGCAGGGTGGTCCCGACGTCGAGCGGTAAATCGGCCACCTTGACGCCTTTCTCGATGAGCGGCGTGCTGGTGGCGGTGGTCACGGCGACGGCGGCCGGCCAGAAGAGCGGGCGACCGTTGAGCAAGGTGAAGTCGATCTTCTCCTCGACGGCGGGCTTCGCCGGCTTGGCGGGCTCGGCCGGCTTCTCGTCGACCTTCGCCACCGGCTCGGCGGGGGCTTCCTTCATCGGGGGCTTCGCGGCGACCGGCTCCTCGACCTTCGCCGGCTCGGCGGGAGTCTCCTTCATCGGAGGCTTCGCGGCGACCGGCTCCTCGACCTTCGCCGGCTCGGCCGGCTTCTCGTCGACCTTCGCCACCGGCTCGGCGGGCTTGGTCGGCTCGGCCGGCTTCGGCTCCACCTTGGCCGGGGTCGCCGGCTTGGCGGGCGCGACCTTGGCGACGGCGCGATTCTCGGGACGATTGCTGAAGGTCACCGAGAAGGTCGGCAGGAACAACAGGATGCCGACGGCGCCGAAGACGGCGCCGAGCAGGAAGACCAGGAGGCCACGGAAGAAGGCGAGCATGGGAAGAAGCGGTAAATTATCAGGAACCGGCCTTGATTTCAATCACGTCGTGGGGGGCCGCCTCGCGCTGGCCGGCCGGGGTGACCCGGATGTAGCGGGCTTTCTTGCGATGTTCCGCGAGATTCTGGGCGCCCAGGTAGCCCAAGCCGCTCTGGACCCCGCCCGCGAGGGTACCGAGGACCTGGTCGACCGACCCCGAGACCTCCTTGAGGGCTTCGATGCCTTCGGCCGCGACCTTGTTGAACTTGCCGCTGGCGGAGTGGCCGTAACGGGCGGCGGAACCCTTGCGCATGGCCTCGTGGGAACCCATGCCGCG
>RGCL01000245.1 GCA_009919175.1 Betaproteobacteria bacterium | reverse complement strand
CAGCCCCCATGACCACAATCGCATCGGAGGGTACGCAAGGCATGAGTTTTCGGGCTGCGCTGTAGGTGGTCAAACCCGAGCAGGCCAACACCGGGGCATAGGCCGGGTCGAGCCCGCTGGCATCGATGAGGTAACGCGGGTGCGGCACCAGCATATATTGGCCATAGCCACCGGGCCGTTGAATGCCCAAAAAGCGCGGGGTCGGGCACCAATTGTCCATGCCCTCCAGGCAACGCGGGCACTCGCCGCAGCCTGTCCAAGGGTAAATCAATACATCTTGTCCCACGGGCACATTCTTGGCATCTGGCCCAGCTGAGATGACGGTGCCATAGGGCTCATGGCCCATGGTGACAGGCGGCTTCATGCCGCGCTCGCTCATGTGGAATTTTTTACCACCACCCAAATCAAAATACCCGTCGCGGATGTGCACATCCGAGTGGCAGATGCCACAGTACTTGACCTGTATCAGCACTTCGGCGCCCTGCGGCACGGGTTGTGCCTTGATGGCTTGCTGCAGGGGCTTGCCCCACTCCTGAATGTCGTAGCTGATCATTTGAGCCCTCCGGTGAGAGCCCTATCCTAGCCTGAAAATCTCAGCTTGCGAATTGGGTCTGACGACCTGCTGTACCCAGCAAGGCGGGCAGGTTTTGCCAGGCTTCTGCCACGTCTTGCATCAGTCCATGGATTTCTTCCAGGGCCTGCAGATCATTGCGAACGTTCACATGGATCAGCCGACGCAGCACATAGTTATACAGGTCGTTCAGGTTTTGCGCCAATTCTCCACCGCGCTGGAAATCAAGTGCACCTTGTAAGCCAACCACAATGCGACTGGCGCGCGAAATGCTTTTTGACTTCTCTTCGATGGCATTGTTCAGGATATGGCCCTTGGCCACACACAAACTCTCCAAAAAGCCGTCAAACAGCATCTGGATAAGTTGCACGTTATCGGCAGAGGCAACGCCGGACATGACCTGAACAGCGCCATAACTCTCGGCGGCACGGGCAAATGATCTCATTATG
>RGCL01000244.1 GCA_009919175.1 Betaproteobacteria bacterium | reverse complement strand
GCCAGGCTTGAGGTGGGCCTGGCTGAATTCGATGGCCAGCTCCACCAGGTGGGCAATGCGGGCGGCATCGGCCGACTCGATGCCAGACAAATTGGGCGCCATGTCGGACACCACCACATCCACCGCCCGGCCCTGCAAAGCCGCTTCCAATTGGGCCAACACCTCGGGCTCGCGGAAGTCGCCATTCAAAAAGGTCACGCCCTCCACTGGCGTCATGGGCAAGATATCGAGGGCAATGATGGTGCCGTTCAATTGGCCCACGGCTGCGCCCTCCGGCGACAAGCGGCGGCGTACATACTGGCTCCAGGCCCCAGGCGTGGAGCCCAAGTCCACCACCACCTGGCCTGGCTTGATCAGGCCCAGCTGCTCGTCAATTTCTTTGAGCTTGTAGGCGGCGCGCGCCCGGTAGCCGTCTTTTTGCGCGAGCTTGACGTAGGGGTCGTTGACATGGTCGTTCAACCACGACTTGTTGACCTTTTTGCTTTTCGTATTGATTTTCAATGGTTTGCCTCGACAAGGGAGGGATAATAACGCCATGCCTGCCATTCAACTGACGCCCGCACAGCGCAAAGTGCATCGCGCTGATGCCCACCACCTCGAACCGGTCGTGATGATCGGCAACGATGGGCTCACGCCCGCCGTTGTGAAAGAGACCGATGCCGCCCTCAACGCCCATGGTTTGATCAAGGTTCGCGTCTTGGGCGACGACCGCACCGCGCGCGAAGACATGTTCCAAAACCTGGCAGAGCAGCTCAGCGCGGCGCCGATTCAACACATTGGCAAGCTGCTGGTGCTGTGGCGCCCTCAGCCGGAAAAAGAGCGTGTGGTCGATGAAGACCGCATGCCGGGACCGCGCGACTTCAAAGTACTGAAGTACAGCAAACGCGGTGGCCAGCGTCCTGAGGTCAAAACCTTGCGCGTGCTGGGCAACCAGCGTCTGACCTCGGGTGGCCAGATCAAGCGCGCCAAGCCCAAACAAAAATCGGTGAAGAAGCGCAGCCTAGGCTGAGGTTTTGGCCT
>RGCL01000243.1 GCA_009919175.1 Betaproteobacteria bacterium | reverse complement strand
CCGTGGACGCCGTGGTGGAAATGAAGCCGCACTGAGTGCGTTTGATTTCAAGCTATCCTTGGCGCCCTCAACTGTTTGGAAGGATACACGGGACATGGCACAGCAATTCGTGATGGCCGGGGTGATGGGGTGGCCCGTCGCGCATTCGCGCTCCCCGGTGATCCACAACCACTGGATCCGGCAGTATGGCCTGAACGGCAGCTATGGCTTGTTTCCAGTTCGTCCCGAGCGCCTGGAGGCGGCCTTGCGGGGCCTCTCTGCCTTGGGCATGGCGGGATGCAACATCACGCTGCCTCACAAGGTTCAAGCGATGCAGTGGGTGGACCATGTCGATCCCTTGGGGCAGCGCATGGGCGCGATCAACCTGGTGGTGGTGCAAGCCGATGGCGCTTTGCATGGCTTCAACACCGATGGCTATGGCTTCATTCAAAGCTTGCGCGACGCCAAGCCTGATTGGCGCCCAGAGGCCGGGCCCATCGTGGTGTTGGGTGGCGGTGGCGCGGCGCGCGCCATTGTGTTGAGCTTGATCGATGCGGGTGCCACATCGATTCGCTTGATCAATCGCACGCGCAGCAAGGCCCAAGCCCTGGCAGACGAATTTGGCCCTGCCATTACCGTCTGCGATTGGTCCGAGCGGCATGACGCACTGGCAGGCGCAGCCATGCTGGTGAACAGCACCGACCAGGGCATGCACGGCAAGACCGACCTTGACTTGCGACTCGATGCCTTGCCCACCGATGCCTTGGTGTGTGACGCGATTTACATTCCCTTGGAAACCTCACTGCTGGCTTCGGCACGCGCGCGTGGCAACCTGACAGTGAACGGGTTAGGCATGTTGCTGAACCAGGCGCGGCCTGCGTTCAAGGCTTGGTTTGGCGTGGACCCCGAAGTGACGCCTGTGCTGCGCGAGGCGGTCATCGCCACGTTTTAAGGGGAAGGGCCTTAAAAGCGCCAGCCTACAGCGGCGCGCCATTGGTCCACGTCGCTGAAATTCACTTTCTGGTCTTTCGCGAGCTTGAA
>RGCL01000242.1 GCA_009919175.1 Betaproteobacteria bacterium | reverse complement strand
ACGGCCTCAGCCACCCGACGGTAGCCGTGGCCACGGAGCATCTCGTCGACGCTTCGGTAGGTCCGTCCGGCGGCGGCGGGACGACGAGAGAGTGTTTTCAGGGAGGCCATGGTCAGGAATTGAGGGAGCGGGCGAGGGGCGCAAGCCGGGCCAGGTCTGCCGACTGGGAGGACTTATCACCGATACCAAGAAGGTGAACGGTTCGACTGCCGGAATGGGCATAACAGTAAAGCCGTGTTTCCTGCAGGCCCCCTGCTCCGCCGCGCTGATCGACCGCGACCATGCCGTACGGCTCAGGATGCAGGAAACCTGCCTGAACGGAGCGGGCTGCAGGACTGCGAGCGAGGAGGATCATGTAGCGACCAAGGTTGTGATGAACGGCCGTAAGTTCCGCCGGCCGCTTCTTCGTATACCAGCGCAGGTCGCGCAGATAGGTCGAGTGAGGCAGGAGAACCCAGCTGCTTTGTTCGGAATTCATAGTTATTCGTTTTTTGAATAAAGTCAAGACGGGCGAAGGACCTCAGGAGATACTTGGGCAGACTCCGCATTTAATGAATTCACCAAAGTCCTCAGGTGAGACGTGGGGGTGATTCCCAACCCCGCTCGGCAAAGCCGCGAGCGGATGGCGGCAAGCCGTTGAGACAGCAACAATTCGGGTCTCAGGTCTCGGCTTACCGGGTAACAGGTACGGGTCTTCAGGTTCGGGTACGGGTACGGGCCTGAACCTGCACCTGGTACTGAAGACCTGAACCCGGGACCTGATGGCCGAGACCCGGGACCTGAGAATGGGTAACTACAACTATGGCAGCACGCGGTGCTGCCCCTACCTCGAGACAGATCACTCTTACCGGTCTCCGGTTTCCCTTTTCGAGCTATAGCGACATCTTCGGGTCTCAGGTCTCGGCAGTCGGGTATCAGGTACGGGTCTTCAGGTTCAGGTGCGGGTGCGGGCCTGAACCTGGACCTGGTGCTGAAGACCTGAACCTGAGACCTGATGGCCGAGACCCGGGACCTGAGAATG
>RGCL01000241.1 GCA_009919175.1 Betaproteobacteria bacterium | reverse complement strand
GAGCAACCCGTCACCGAAACCCTGACCAGTCACCTCCTCAAAAGCAACTGCCTGGTCACTGGTCAACCTGACTGGGGCAGTGTGCGCATCAGCTACCACGGGCCGCAAATGGATCAGGAAGGTCTGTTGAAGTACATCATCAGCTTTCGCAACCACCACGAGTTCCACGAGCATTGCGTCGAGCGCATCTTTGTGGACATCTGGCGCCGCTGCCGCCCCACACAACTCAGTGTTTATGCCCGCTACACCCGGCGTGGCGGTCTGGATATCAACCCTTGGCGAACCAGCCACCCCCAGACTTTGCCCGTTTCCGTTCGCACTGCGCGCCAGTGACACCCGGGGGGCTGCGCGCAAGGCCTCATGGCATTAACATAGCCGCATGAACGCAAGCACATCCTCCACCTCTACGCCAGAATTTGGCCTCATCATCGTTGGCGACGAGATCCTCTCGGGCAAGCGGGCCGATAAACACATGGTCAAGGTCATCGAGCTGCTGACGGCGCGCGGCCTGAGCTTGAGCCGCCACCCCAGACGACCACACCCGCCAATGTGCGGCCAAGGCTTTGGGGCAGCCTTTGCAACTGCACCCCCAGGCCGAGGTATTGATCCGTGAGCGCATGCAAGATGTGGCCAAAGAGCAAGGCGTGCCTTATGAGCCCGACCGGGCCGACAATGTGCATCGGCTGAACATGGGTGTTTTTCCTGCGTCCGCCCAACTCATCCCCAACCCTTACAACAAAATCCCCGGTTTTACCTGCGTCTCGCCCGGACGTACCCTGCAAACCGGGGCGGTTCACTTTGTGCCCGGCTTCCCGGTCATGGCCTGGCCGATGGTTGAATGGGTGCTCGACACCCATTACAGCCATTTGTTCCAAAAGGCGGCATATCTCGAAAAATCAGTGGTCATCTACGGTGCGATGGAGGCTGCTCTGACGCCCATCATGGAGCGCCTGGAAGCGGCCCATTCGGGCATCAAAGTCTTCAGTCTGCCCAGTGTGGACCATCCTGTGCATGGCCGACACA
>RGCL01000025.1 GCA_009919175.1 Betaproteobacteria bacterium | reverse complement strand
GGACTGGGCCACCGCCACCACCTTTGTCAAACCGTTTTCTGAAGCCATGGTGGCCCTGAAAAAAGGTGAGGTCAGCACAGCACCCGTGCAAACCCAGTTTGGTTTTCACGTGATCCGCCTGGACGACACCCGCCCCATCGAAATGCCCAAGTTCGAGGATGTCAAAGCGCAACTGGGCGAGCAAATCCTGCAACGCCGTCTGGCCGCTTACCAGGAAACCACCCGCGCCAAAGCCAAGGTGCAGTGAAGACGGGGCCACGGTGACGGCCCCGTTTGCCACGTCCTGAGCTGTACGCCGAGCCAACGCTTGAACAAGGGGCACCCATGAGCGCACACACCCTGGAGTTATTGGCGCCGGCGCGAACCGCCGACATCGGCATTCAGGCCGTGTTGCACGGTGCCGATGCGGTCTACATTGGCGGGCCGTCCTTTGGCGCACGGGCCACCGCCGACAACAGCTTGCAAGACATCGAGCGCCTGGTTCGCCAGGCTCACCTCTACCACGCGCGCATTTACGTCACCCTCAACACCATCTTGCGCGACGATGAACTCGAGGCTGCGCGCCAGTTGGCCTGGTCTTGCTACAACGTCGGCGTTGACGCACTCATCATTCAGGACATGGGTTTGCTGGAGCTGGACCTGCCCCCCATCCAGCTTCATGCCAGCACCCAGACCGACATCCGCACCCCTGAGAAAGCCCGCTTCCTGCAAGACGTGGGCTTGTCCAAGCTGGTTCTTGCCCGTGAGCTGACCCTGCCCCAGATCGCAGCCATTCACCAGGTGCTCGATCCCCAGCGTTGCGTGCCCGAATTCTTCATCCACGGTGCCTTGTGCGTGGCCTACAGCGGCCAGTGCTACATCAGCCATGCCCACACCGGGCGCAGCGCCAACCGGGGCGAATGCTCCCAGGCCTGCCGACTGCCCTACGAAGTGCGCGACGAAGCGGGTCGCATCGTTGCCCACGACAAGCACGTGCTCTCCATGAAGGACAACAACCAGTCCGAGAATTTGCGCGCCCTGATCGAAGCTGGTGTGCGCAGCTTCAAAATCGAAGGCCGATACAAGGACATGGGCTATGTGAAAAACATCACTGCCCATTACCGCCGCCTCTTTGACGAGATCCTCACCGAGCGCCCCGAGCTGGCCGCCAGCTCGCATGGCCAATGCCAGTTCAGCTTCACCCCCGACCCGCTGCAAAACTTCAACCGCGAGTTCACCGATTACTTTGTCCAGGGTCGGCAGATCGACATTGGCGCTTTTGACAGCCCCAAAAACCCCGGCCAGGCCATTGGCTGGGTCAGCCACGTCGGCCGCGATCACCTGGAAATCACCTGCGATCAACCCGGCACCGTCCTGCACAACGGCGACGGCCTGTGCTACTTTGACCTGCAAAACAACCTGGTGGGCTTGCCCATCAATCGCGCTCAAGCCACCCACGACCCCTTGGTGTGGCAACTCTTTCCCAAAGACCCGGTCTCGGACCATGCCGACCTGAAAAAAGGCCTCACCCTCAACCGCAACCGCGACATGAGTTGGGTGAGGATGCTGGACAAGCCCTCCGCCGAGCGTCGCATGGACGTGTGGATGCGGTTGGTCGACAGCGGCGACGAGCCTGCACAGCAGCCCCTTGAGCAGGGTCTGCGCCTCATCCTGCAAGATGCCCATGGCTTTGTTGCCCATGCCGACTTGCCCCTGGTGCATCAAGCGCCCAAGGACGCTGCGCAATCGCGCGAACGCTTTGGCCAGCAACTTGGCAAACTGGGCGATACGCCGTTTGCGCTCCAGCACCTGAGCCTGGCGCTTGAACGCGACTGGTTTGTGCCCGCCGCCCAACTCAATGACCTGCGTCGCCGGGGTGTTCAAGCCCTGATGCAGGCGCGCGAGGCGGGCTTGGCGCGCCTGCCCCGAGGCGAGGCCGTCGATCCACCCGCACCCTACCCGGAGACGGCGCTGAGCTATTTGGCCAATGTCTACAATCACCAGGCACATGCCTTTTATCGCCGCCATGGCGTTCAAGTGGTGGATGCGGCTTATGAGTCCAACGAAGAAGCCGGCGACGTGAGCCTGATGATCACCAAGCATTGCGTGCGCTTTTCACTCAGCCTGTGCCCCAAGCAGGCCAAAGGGGTGACAGGCGTGCAGGGCACGGTGCGAGCCGAGCCCATGCAACTCATCCACGGCAAAGAAAAGCTCACCCTGCGCTTTGACTGCAAGCCTTGCGAAATGCATGTGGTGGGGCGCATCAAGCCCCAGGTGATGCAGGACCAGACCCATCCGCTGACCTTTCATCGAAGCCGTCCTGCCACGGCCTAAACGCTACACCATGCCTTGACCTGCCTTGCCGGGGGAGGACAAAGCTTGCCGCTTTGCCGCTCGATTCAGGGGCGGCATCCGTGCGATTTGCCACCTGAGTTTCCCAAAGCAATCAGATCCCTCGCAGGATTGAATACCTAGGCATGACGCCAAATCCGACCCAGGATGGAGGCCAGTTGGGCATGGGCGTTGCAAAGCCTTGGGCATGAAAACGCCCCTCCTTCACACCATCGTGGGGATCGCTTTGTTGTCTGGCCTGAGTGGCTGTGTGACGATCCCTGAAGCCGAATATGCGGACTTCAAACCACTGCCCCGCGATCAGCGGGTGATCCAGGAAGTCAAATTGACCTGGGAAGTGCGACCGGATGCCTCAGCAGTCTGCAGCCAAAAATTGGCGGCGGCAGGCCGCCCTGTGGGTGGCATGGCGGGCACGCCCGTGGCCTGCGCGAGCTGGACTCGGGCCACAGGCGTGTGCACCATCGTCACCAGCGCCAACCCCAATCATGTGGTGCTGGGTCACGAGCTGCGCCATTGCTTTGAAGGTCATTTCCACTGATTGAATCCAGGGCGCGGCGCAAAGCCCGCCTGGCTCATGGCAAACTCGCGGCTTTTTGCCGACATGACCGAGTTGGAACGCCTGCTGGCGGACGAATTACAAGTGAGGCCGCAACAAGTGCAAGCGGCTGTGGCCTTGCTCGATGGCGGGGCAACCGTGCCCTTCATTGCCCGCTACCGCAAAGAGGCCACGGGTGGCCTCGATGACGTGCAGTTGCGTCAGCTGTCTGAACGCCTCATCTACCTGCGAGAACTCAACGAGCGGCGCGCCAGTGTGCTGGCCAGCATCGAGGCGCAAGGCAAGCTCACCCCGGCTCTGCAAGCGGCCCTCGAAGCGGTCACCACCAAGCAAGCGCTCGAAGACCTCTACCTCCCCTACAAACCCAAGCGCCGCACCAAAGGCATGATGGCCCAAGAGGCGGGTCTGGTGCCCCTGGCCCAACGCTTGTGGGACGACCCCAGCCTGGATCCCGTGAGTGAGGCGCAAGCCTTTGTTCGCCCGCTCAATGACCCCGAGGGCACGCGCTTTGACACCCCCCAGGGCGTGCTCGATGGCGTGCGCGACTGGCTGTCCGAGCAATGGGCAGAAGACGCCACCTTGGTGCAGCTGCTGCGGGATTGGCTGTGGTCTGTGGGTGAGCTCACCAGCCAGCTGGCCACAGGCCAAAACCCCGACCACCCCGACACGGCCAAATTCAAAGACTATTGGGACTATCGCGAGCCCTTGCACCAGGTGCCTTCGCACCGCGCGTTGGCGGTGTTGCGTGGCCGTCAGCTGGGCATGCTCGACGCCCGTGTGAGCATCCCCGAGGCTTTGCAAGCCCCCAGCCTGCATGCGCTTGGCGAAGCCGAATCGCGCCTAGCACGGCACCTGGGCTGGCAACACCAACAGCGACTTGCCGATGACTTCCTGCGCCGCTGTGTGATCTGGACCTGGAAGGTCAAGCTGCTGCTCTCAAGCGAGCGCGATGTGCTTGCCCGCTTGCGCGCCTCGGCTGAAGCCGTGGCCATCGAGGTCTTTGGCGCGAACTTGCGCGATGTGCTGCTCGCCCCCCCAGCTGGCGCCAAAACCGTCATGGGGCTGGATCCGGGCATTCGCACGGGCGTGAAGGTGGCCGTGGTCGATCCCACCGGCAAACTGCTGCACACCTGCACCGTCTACCCGCATGAACCTCGGCGCGATTGGCAAGGCGCTGGCCATACCCTGGCTGCCTTGTGCGCCCAGCATCAGGTGAGCCTGATCGCCATTGGCAACGGCACAGCCAGCCGTGAAACCGATCGCCTCGCTGGCGAAGTCATCCAACGCCCCGAGCTGGCCACGCTGCACATCGCCAAGATGGTGGTGAGCGAAGCTGGGGCATCGGTGTATTCGGCCAGCGAATACGCCAGCCAGGAATTCCCCGATCTGGATGTGAGCCTGCGCGGCGCCGTGAGCATCGCCAGGCGGGTGCAGGATCCCTTGGCCGAATTGGTCAAGATCGATCCCAAATCCATCGGCGTGGGGCAATACCAGCACGATGTCAACCCCATGGATTTGGCCCGCAAGCTCGATGCCGTGGTGGAAGACTGCGTCAATGCCGTGGGGGTGGATGTCAACACCGCTTCAGCCCCCCTGCTCGCTCGGGTTGCGGGCCTGAGCAGCGCGGTGGCGCGCTCGGTGGTGCGCTGGCGCGATGCCCATGGCGCGTTTGCCAGCCGCACCGATTTGCGTCAGGTGAGCGGCCTGGGCGACAAAACCTTTGAGCAATGCGCCGGGTTTTTGCGCATCCATAACGGCAGCAATCCCCTGGATCGCAGCGGTGTTCACCCCGAGACCTATCCCTTGGTTGAACGCTTGCTCGCCCACCTGGGCCAGGGCATCGAATCGGTGATGGGCCAAAGCGCCCTGCTCTCGCGCATCAAGCCCGAGGCCTTCGTCGATGAGCGCTTTGGCTTGCCCACGGTGCGCGACATTGTGTTGGAGCTGGAAAAGCCCGGTCGTGATCCGCGTGGCCACTTTGTGGTGGCCCGTTTCAATGAAGGCGTGGAGGACATCAAGGACCTCAAGGCCGGCATGGTGCTCGAAGGCACGGTGAGCAACGTCGCCGCCTTTGGCGCCTTTGTGGATGTGGGCGTGCACCAAGACGGTCTGGTGCACGTGAGCCAGATGAGCGAACGCTTTGTCAAAGACGCGCGTGAGGTGGTCAAAACCGGTCAGGTGGTCAAAGTCAAAGTGACTGAGGTTGATGTGGCACGCGGACGCATTGGCCTGACCATGCGCCTGAGTGCGGCGCTGCCCACCGCCGCCAAGGGCGCTGCACCTCGCGGGGAGGAGCGCAGCGCAGCGCGACGCAACGCCCCAAGCAGTGCCCAAGGTTCGGCCACGCGTGCACCCACTGGCGCCATGGCCGCCGCCTTTGCCAAGCTCAAATCCTGATGCACCCGGGCTGGGCTTAACCCACCCAGCGGCGGGCGTTTTGCCACATGCGCATCCAGGGGCTCATGGCGCTGGCCTCGCCCGAGGTCCAGCTCATTTGCAGGTTGCGAAACACCCGTTCGGGGTGGGGCATCATGGCCGTGAAACGCCCATCGGGTGTGGTCACGGCACACAGGCCGCCCGGGCTGCCGTTGGGGTTGGCCGGATAGCGCTCGGTGGCTTGGCCCTGGGCATCCACATGGCGCATGGCGGCCACCACCTGCTGAGCGTCGCCTCGCAAGTTGAAATTGGCAAGCCCTTCGCCATGCGAGACCACGATGGGCAGCACCGAGCCGGCCATGCCCTCGAAAAAGAGGCTGGGTGAGGACAAGACCTCCACCTGTGACAGGCGCGCCTCAAAGCGTTCGCTGAGGTTGGTGGTGAAGCGCGGCCACGCTTGCGCACCGGGGATGAGCGGGGCGAGCTCGGCAAACATCTGACAGCCGTTGCACACGCCCAGACCAAAGGTGTGGGGCCTGGCGAAAAAGGCTTCAAAGGCCTCGCGCAAGGCCGCGTGAAAGGTGATGGATCTGGCCCAACCCACGCCAGCACCCAGGGTGTCGCCATAGCTGAAACCGCCACAGGCCACCAAGCCCGAGAAATCACTCAGCCGCATGCGTGCAGACTGCAAATCGCTCATGTGCACATCGTGGGCTTCAAAACCAGCCAGGTCAAAGGCATAGGCCATTTCCAGGTGGGAGTTCACCCCTTGCTCACGCAGGATGGCCACGCGCGGGCGGGCCAGGTTCACAAAGGGCGCCGCGACGTTGTGAGCCGGGTCAAAGCTGGGCCTGACCTGCAAGCCCAGATCCTGGGACCAGTCGCCCGGTTCATGCTCCTGATCGGCGCAGACCGGGTTGTCGCGCTCGCGGGCGATCTTCCAGCTCACCACGTCCCAGACCTGGTAGAGGTCTTCCAGGCGGGCTGAAAAAATCTCCTTGGCATCGCGCCAAATCGACAAGGCGCCTTTGCCCATGTCGATGGGCGCATCCCAGGGACGGGTCTTGCCAATGGTGTGACTGTGGCGGGAGAGGTCGTGATCGCGAAGGATGGCCATGACGCGCGAGCGGTCCTCGGTGCGCACCTGGATGACCACACCCAACTCTTCGTTGAACAAGGCTTTGAGGGTGTCTTCCTCCCGACGCGCGCTCACCTGTTGCGCCCAGTTCTTGGCGTCGCCATGGTCGGCTCGGCTGTCGGCAATGCCGTCGCCCGGTGTGACCAGCAAATCCACATTGAGCGCCACGCCCACATGGCCAGCAAACGCCATCTCGGCCACGCAGGCCAGCAAGCCGCCATCGCTGCGGTCGTGGTAGGCCAGCACCAGACCTTGCTGGCGCAAGGCATGGATGGCCTTGACCAGGTTCACCAGCAAGGCCGGGTCATCCAGATCGGGCACGCGCTCGCCTGACTGATCCAGCACCTGAGCCAGGGTGCTTTGCGCCATGCGATGCTGACCCTGCCCCAGGTCGATGAGGATGAGGCTGGTGTCCCCTTGCGCCTGCAACTGGGGCGTGAAGTTGCCCCGCACATCGTCGAGGCTGGCAAAGGCACTCACGATGAGGCTCACCGGAGAAATGACCTGGCGCGCTTGGCCTTGGTGCTGCCAGTGGCTGCGCATGGACAAGCTGTCCTTGCCCACGGGAATGGACACGCCCAAGGCGGGACACAACTCCAGCCCCACGGCCTTGACCGTGTCATAGAGGGCTGCGTCTTCACCTGCTTCGCCGCAAGCGGCCATCCAGTTGGCGCTCAGGCGCACCTTGTCCAGTGAGATGGGCGCCGCCAACAAGTTGGTGATGGCCTCGGCCACGGCCATGCGGCCGGATGCAGGCGCATCCAGGCTGGCCAAGGGGGTTCGCTCGCCCATGGCCATGGCCTCACCGGCACAGCCTTTGAAGTCCGCCAGGGTGATGGCGCAATCGGCCACCGGCACTTGCCATGGCCCCACCATCTGATCGCGGTGGCTGAGGCCACCCACCGTGCGGTCGCCAATGGTGATCAGAAAGCGCTTGGAGGCGACGGTGGGGTGACTGAGCACCGAGATCACCGCCTCTTGCAGGCTCAGGCCGTCCAAGGTCAGGGCTTGTCCGCGGCGGGGCAAGCGGCTCACCTCGCGGTGCATGCGCGGCGGTTTGCCCAGCAGCACCTCCAGCGGCATGTCCACCGCTGGCGAGTCCGGCTCGCGGGTGAGCAAGAGATCCCGAGCCTCGGTGGTCACGCCCACCACCGCATAGGGGCAACGCTCGCGCTCGCAATGGGCCTTGAAGCGAGAGAGGGCATGCGCATCGGCGACGTTGTTGAGGGCGAGCACATAGCGCTCCTGGCTTTCGTTGCACCAGATCTCGCGGGGAGAGAGGCCGCTTTCCTCCAGGGGAATGGCCGACAGGTCAAAGCGGGCACCACGGCCTGCGTCGTTGACCAGCTCGGGAAAGGCATTGGACAAGCCCCCTGCGCCCACATCGTGAATGGCCAGAATGGGGTTGTGATCCAGGCTGGACCAGCAATGGTTGATCACCTCTTGCGCGCGCCGCTCCAGCTCGGGATTGCCACGCTGCACCGAATCGAAGTCCAGTTCCGCCGCATTGCTGCCACTGGCCAGGGAACTTGCCGCACCGCCGCCCAGGCCAATGCGCATCCCCGGTCCACCCAACTGCACCAGCAGCGTGCCCACGGGCAATGCGCATTTGAAGGTCTGGCTGGCCTCGATCTGACCCAGGCCGCCCGCAATCATGATGGGCTTGTGGTAGCCACGGTGCACCCCATCGACAACTTGTTCGTATTCGCGGAAGTATCCCGCCAGGTTGGGACGACCAAATTCGTTGTTGAAGGCCGCTGCCCCCAAAGGTCCCTCGGTCATGATGTGCAAGGCCGAGGCCATGTGGGCTGGGCGAGCACCGGCGGCCTCAGCCGCCTCGCCCCAGAGCCGGGAGACCGAAAAGCCCGCCAAGCCGGCCTTGGGTTTGGCACCCCGCCCTGTTGCCCCTTCGTCGCGGATTTCGCCACCGGCCCCAGTGGCTGCACCCGGATGGGGCGAAATGGCCGTGGGGTGGTTGTGGGTCTCCACCTTCATGAGCACATGGTGCAAGGCGGTCTCGCGCACATAGGGCGCAGCGCCAGGGTCGGCCGGATGGGATCTGGCCACCCAGCGTTCCAGCTCATGGCCAACGATCACCGAGGCGTTGTCGGCGTAGGCCACCACGGTGTGCGCCGGATGCGCGGCGTGGGTGTGGCGAATCATGGCAAAGAGGCTCTGAGGCTGCGCCTGACCATCGATGGTGAACTGCGCATTGAAGATCTTGTGCCGGCAGTGCTCGCTGTTGGCCTGGGCAAACATCATCAGCTCCACGTCGGTGGGATTGCGATCCATGCGCTGGTAGGCCTCCAGCAGATAGTCGATCTCGTCGTCGGCCAAGGCCAGCCCCCAATCGCGATTGGCCTGCTCGAGGGCGGACTTGCCCAGACCCAGGAGGTCCACCTGGGCCAAGGGGGCTGCACGCAGGGACTCGAACAAGGCCTGGGCGGCGGCCGGGTGATCAAACACCGACTCGGTCATGCGGTCGTGCAAGAGGCCAGCGAGGGCTGGCCAGGGCGATGCCTGGGCTGCCTTGGCGCGGTCAAAGCCCAGGGTGTAGAGGGTGATGCGCTCCACGCGCTGCAAGGACATGCCGCAGTTGCGGGCGATGTCGGTGGCTTTGGATGCCCAGGGTGAAATCGTGCCCACACGGGGGCTCACCACCACCAGGCGGGTGCGGTCGGAGGGAACGGTGGCGGTGGATGCGCCCAGGGGCTGGGCATCGAGCAATTGGCCCAGGCGCTGCGCCTCGTCGGTGCCCAAGGGCTGCGCTGTGGCCACCAGGAAGTGATGCTGGGTGTGCAGCGACACGATGTGAGGGTCAAGGGCGGTGAGGCGATCCAGCCATTGTTGGGTGCGAAAACGGCTGAGGACACCGCCGGATTCGGTCCCCATCCGCGCGGCAAAGGTGGTGATGTGCATGGGGCAAATTCTAGAGAGCGGCCAGAGGCCGTGTGTATGCAAGACATAATGTTGCCCCATGACGATCACCCTCAAATCCCAGGCCGACATTGACGGCATGCGCCTGGCCGGCCGCCTTGCCTCGGAGGTCCTGGATCTGCTCGCCCCACACGTGCAGCCTGGCATCACCACCGATGCGCTGGACCGCCTCGCGCATGACCACATTGTTCAGGTCCAGGGGGCCATTCCCGCCCCGCTGAATTACTGCCCGCCGGGCTATGTGCCCTACCCCAAGTCGATTTGCACCTCGGTCAATCACGTGGTGTGTCACGGCATCCCTAACGACAAGCCGCTCAAGAAAGGCGACATCGTCAACATCGACATCACCGTCATCAAGGACGGCTGGCATGGCGACACCAGCCGCATGTTCGTGGTGGGCGACGAGGCTTCCATCCAGGCCAAGCGGCTGTGCCGCCTCACCTACGAGGCCATGTGGCACGGCATCCTTCAGGTCAAGCCCGGCGCACGCCTGGGCGACATCGGCTCGGCCATCCAGGTCTTTGCCGAGGCGCAAGGGTGCAGCATCGTGCGCGAGTTTTGCGGCCATGGCATTGGCCAGGTGTTTCATGAAGAGCCCCAGGTCCTGCATTACGGCAAGCCCGGCACCGGGGTCACCCTGCAAGCGGGCATGACCTTCACCATCGAGCCCATGATCAATGCAGGCCGCCGCGACATCAAGGAAGCCGGCGATGGTTGGACCATCGTCACCCGCGACCGCTCGCTCTCAGCCCAGTGGGAGCACACCGTGCTGGTGACCCCCACGGGCTATGAAGTCCTCACCCTCTCGGCGGGCAGCCCAGCCTTGCCCGACTTTGTGACCACCACCGCCTGCTAAGACCATGAACGCGCCCGCCGAACTCAACCCTCGAGCGGATTACCGCGAACAAAAAGCCCAACGCATTGCAAGCTGGACCGAGGCCTTGCGCGCCCTGGGGCACGGGCGCAAGAGCACCTACCGCATCGAGCAAGCCCTCAAGGACTTGGCCCAACTCACCGACCACACGCTCAAGCTGCTTTGGCCCCAAGCCTTGCAGCAGCGCGGTGCAGCCTTGCTGGCCGTGGGGGGATATGGCCGGGCTGAACTCTTTCCCCACTCCGACGTGGATGTGCTCATCCTCCTGCCCGATGATTGCGACCCGGCTGCCGATGCGCTCTTGCGTGAAACCCTAGAAGGCTTCATCGGCCAATGCTGGGATGCCGGGCTGGAGCTGGGATCGAGCGTGCGCACGCTGACCGAATGCCTGAGCGAGTCCGCCAAGGATGTGACCATCCAGACGGCCTTGCTGGAGTCGCGCCGCATCACGGGCAGCACCACGCTGTGCGCTGCCCTGAGGCAGTCGCTGGATCAGGCCATGCAGCCGCAGGCCTTTTTCACCGCCAAGATCCTGGAGATGCGCCAGCGGCACGTCAAGCACGAAAACACACCCTACTCGCTGGAGCCCCATGTGAAAGAGTCGCCCGGTGGCCTGCGCGACTTGCACACGGTGCGCTGGGTGGCCCGGGCTGCGGGCCTGGGGCACAACTGGAACGACTTCCACGCCAGTGGCTTGCTCACCGATCTGGAAGCCAAGCGCTTGCGCCAGAACGAAGCCAGCCTGTCGCTCATCCGCTGGATGCTGCATGCCCTCACCAAGCGCCGTGAAGACCGCCTGGTGTTCGATCTGCAGCATCAGGTGGCCGCTCATCTGGGTCTGATTGCCCAGGTCGATGAGCAACGCCAGGCGCGTGCGGCCAGTGAAGCCCTCATGCGCACCTACTACTGGGCGGCCAAGGCCGTGACCCAGTTGAGCGAGATCTTGCTGCTCAATCTGGAGTCGCGCCTCGAAGGTCTGGACTCCCAGGCCGTGGCGGTCGAGCCCATCAACGAGCGCTTCAACAACCGCGCGGGTCTGCTTGACATTGCCAACGACGCGCTTTACTTCATGCACCCCTCGGCCATCCTGGAGACTTTTCTGGTCTACCAGACCACCTCGGGGGTCAAAGGCTTTTCAGCGCGCACCCTCAGAGCCCTGTACAACGCGCGCCCGATCATGGATGCCCAGTTTCGAAGCCAGCCTGAGCATCGCGCCCTGTTCCTCGACATCCTGCGCGCGCCCCAGGGCATCACCCATGCCATGCGCCTCATGAACCAGACCTCGGTGCTGGGTCGTTACCTCTGGCCGTTTCGCCGGGTGGTGGGGCAAATGCAGCACGACCTCTTTCACGTCTACACCGTCGATCAACACATCCTCATGGTGTTGCGCAACGTGCGCCGCTTTTTCATCCCCGAGCATGCCCACGAATACCCGTTTTGCTCCCAGCTGGCCGCCGGCTGGGACAAGCCCGAGCTGCTCTACATTGCCGCCCTCTTTCACGACATTGGCAAAGGGCGTGGCGGCGACCATTCGGTCATTGGCAAGGCCGAGGTCAGGCGGTTTGCCAAATCCCATGGCTTGTCCAAGGAAGATGCCGACTTGGTGGTCTTCCTCGTGGGCGAACACCTCACCATGAGCCATGTGGCGCAAAAGCAGGATTTGTCCGACCCCGAGGTGATCCAGGCCTTTGCCAAGCGGGTTCGCAACGAACGCTGGCTCAGGGGCTTGTATCTGCTCACCGTGGCCGACATCCGGGGCACCAGCCCCAAGGTCTGGAACGCCTGGAAGGGCAAGCTGCTTGAAGACCTCTACCGCTACACCGTGCGCGCACTGGGGGGCGGCATGCCAGACCCCGAGGCCATGGTGGAACAGCGCAAGCGCGAAGCCATTCAGGAACTGGCCTTGCACGCCCTGCCCGCCCGCGCCCACGAGCCCTTGTGGAAGACGCTCGATGTGGGCTACTTCATGCGCCACGATGCCTCGGACATCGCCTGGCACACGCGCCAGCTCTCGCGCGCACTGGCCCAGGCGCAGCAAGACCACAACGAGGTGGGCGTGATCGTGCGTGCGCGCCTCTCGGCCTTGGGTGAAGGGCTGGAGGTCATGGTCTATTCACCCGACCAACCCGACTTGTTTGCCCGCATTTGCGGCTTTTTCGACCAGGCCGACCTCAGCATCCTCGATGCCAAGGTGCACACCACCAGCAACGGCTATGCGCTGGACACCTTCCAGGTGGTGACGGGTGTGGAGGATGTGCATCACCGCGAACTCATCAATGGCATTGAAACCGGTTTGGCCCACACACTGAGCGAGCCCGGTGAGTTGCCCCAGGCCAGGACGGGGCGGGTTTCTCGCCGGGTCAAGAGCTTCCCCATCACGCCCCGCGTGACCCTGCAACCCGATGAAAAAGCCCAGCGCTGGCTGCTCACTCTGTCCGCCAGCGACCGCCCCGGCTTGCTCTACCGCATCGCCAGTGTGTTGGCCAAACACCGCATCAACCTCAATCAGGCGCGCATTGCCACCCTGGGCGAGCGGGTGGAAGACACGCTGGTGGTGGACGGCGCCGCCTTGCAGCACAACCGCAGCCAACTGGAGCTGGAAACCGAATTGCTGCAGGCCTTGCGCGCCTGAACAGGCCTGGGCTAGGTCGCCGCAGCCGCCTGAGCCAGCACCGCCTTCAACTGGTCTTCGTCCCACACGGGAATGCCCAACTCCTGCGCTTTGGTGAGCTTGCTGCCAGCCTCGGTCCCGGCGATCACCGCCGTGGTCTTCTTGCTCACACTGCCGGTGACTTTGGCACCCAGACTCTCGAGCTGCTCGGTCAGTGCATCACGGCCAAAGTGCGCCAGCGTGCCGGTGATGACCAAGATCTGTCCGGCCAAAGGCTTAGGGCGCTCGCTTACGGATTCAGACTCAGGCCAATGAAGGCCACAGGCGCGCAACTGTTCGACCACTTCGCGGTGGTGGGGCTGGTCAAAGAAATGGCGCACGCTGCGTGCCACCACTGGTCCCACATCCCTCACCTCGAGCAAGGCGGCTTCGGGGGCATCCATCAAGGCATCGAGCTGACCGAAATGCAAAGCCAGGTCCTTGGCCGTGCGCTCGCCCACATGACGAATGCCCAGGGCATAAATGAAACGCGCCAAGGTGGTTCGCTTGGAGGCCTCCAGGGCAGCGAGCAGGTTGTGCGCTGACTTTTCACCCATGCGCTCGAGCGCCACCCACTGCACAAACCCCAGGCGGTACACATCAGGCACAGTGTGAACCAAGCCCTGGTCCACCAGCTGATCAACCAGTTTTTCGCCCAAGTCTTCAATGTCCAGGGCTTTGCGGCTGGCAAAGTGCAGCAAGGCCTGCTTGCGCTGGGCAGAACAGAACAAGCCTCCAATGCAACGCGCATCAACTTCGTCGGCTTCGCGCTCGGCGGGGCTTTGGCAGACCGGGCAGTGGGTGGGCATTTCAAACGGCGTGGTGCCCTCGGGGCGGCGCTCCAGCACCACGCAGACCACCTCGGGGATGACATCGCCCGCGCGGCGAACGATCACCGTATCGCCCACGCGCACGTCTTTGCGCGCGACTTCCTCGGCGTTGTGCAAGGTGGCATTGGTCACGGTGACCCCACCCACAAAGACTGGGCTGAGCTTGGCCACCGGGGTGAGCTTGCCGGTACGACCCACTTGCACTTCGATGGCCAGCACCTCGGTCAATTGCTCTTGCGCAGGGTATTTGTGCGCCACGGCCCATCGGGGCTCGCGGGTCACAAAGCCCAGGCGACGCTGCCAGTCCAGTCGGTTGACCTTGTAGACCACGCCATCGATGTCAAAGGGCAACTGATCGCGCTCGGCGCCCACTTGCGCATGAAAACCCACCAAGCCATCGGCGCCCATGACCACGCGGGTTTGATGCGCCACGGCAAAGCCCCAGGCTTTGAGCTGCTCCAGAGTCTGGGCATGGGTGCTCAGTGCCAGTGGCGGCTCGGCATGGGCCAGGACATAGGCAAAAAAACTCAAGGGGCGCTGGGCGGTCAGCGCGGGGTCGAGTTGACGCACCGCGCCTGCGGCGGCATTGCGGGGGTTGACGAAGGTTTTGTCGCCCCGCTCGCGCTGGCGCTGGTTCATGGCTTCGAAATCATCGCGGCGCAAATACACCTCGCCGCGCACCTCCAGGTCAGCGGGCGCATCGTCGGGCAAGCGCATGGGGATTTGACGCACCGTGCGGATGGTGTGGGTCACATCCTCGCCCTGCTCGCCATCGCCTCGGGTGGCGGCTTGCACCAGCACCCGGTCCTGGTAGCGCAGGCTGATGGCCAGGCCGTCGAATTTGAGCTCGCCCACATAGGCCACGGGCGGGTCACCCGGCTCGAGTTCGAGCTCCTTGCGGATGCGCGCATCAAAGGCGCGCGCACCCTGCTCCGAGGTGTCGGTCTCGGTGCGGATGCTCAACATGGGGATGCGGTGTCTGACCGAGGCAAAGGCCTCGCTCACCGCACCGCTCACGCGCTGCGTGGGCGAATCCGGCGTGATGCATTCGGGGTGTGCCTGCTCCAGGGCTTGCAGCTCGCGAAAGAGGCGGTCGTACTCGGCATCGGGCACCTCGGGCGCATCGAGCACATAGTAGGCGTGGTCGTAGGCCTGCAAACGCGAGCGCAGTGCCGCCACGCGCTGGTCGATGCGCTCCTCAGGCTTGGGGGTCTCAAACAGATCAGGGATGGAGCCCGACATGGCGCGTCAACTGAACAAGCGTCGCGCCTGGGGTGAACCTGCCGGAATATCGCGTTCAGCCAGGGTGCTGTAGAGGCCTTCGATCTCGTGGTGAATGCGCGCCATGGCTTGAATGGTGACCGCCTGACCCTGATCGTCGGTGATCTGGCCTTCCATGTCCTTGGCCATGGCCATGGCCAGTTCACATAGGCGCTGGAATGGCAGTTCCTCCTGCGCCACCAGGGGCACATCGAGGTGCAAGGTGAAGCGGCGAATCGGCGAGGAAGCCGGGTCATCGGTGAGCGCAGCTCGGGTATCAAATTGCAGGACCAGCACCGGCGGCAAGGCGGGCTGGCTGGCGGAGATCACCATGCGACCCGGAATCACGCCCGGCACAAAGCCCAGGCGGGCCGCGCATTGCTGCACATAGCCCGGGCTCCAGGCGGAGCGAAGGGCTTGCAAGGTGAAGGAGAGCTGGGCATCGCAGGTGCTGGCGAATTGATCGAGTTCGCGAGCCTGAGAGATGACTTCGAGCATGTCGGGAAATTCGGGTGTAGTGCCCATGGCCTCGGCAAAGGCCGAGGTCTTGACGACAAATTCGGAGAACTCGATTTCATTGAGCGCGCCTTGCCGATTGGCCAGCTGAATGCCCATTTGGAAGGCGCTGTAACGTACGCCCGCACGAACGGGTTCGTTCTCGCCGGACTCGGCGTTCAAGCCCTCGAGCATCAAGGCCTTGCTGCCCACACGCCGGGTGGGGGGCATGGCGGCCAGGGCGGCGTCCCCCGAAATGGGCGCATCGAGCTCCATGGTGGCAATCACATCGATCAGGGCATCGAGCATGAGCACAGGCTTGGCGACCGAGGCTTGCAGGCGGTCTTCCAGCTGGGCCTCGAGTTGGCCATCGGAGGTTTCAGAGCCCAGGGGCTGGGCGTCGCGCGCAGCGGCGGACTCGGCGTCATCAAAGCCAGGCTCGCCAGCGCGATCGGGCATGGGACCCACCAGGGCTTCACGCTCCGCATCGGTCACCAGGGGGTCAGCCTGACGGGGCTGATTTTTGCGGTTGTTCCAGGCGCTGTGGGCCACGAGCACGATCAACACCACACCACCCGCAATCGCCAACCAGATCTGCAACGAGTTCATGCGTCCTTCCTCATTCGGATTGGGCCATGCCCACGGCGGCTTCCATGTCGACCGCCACGATGCGCGAGACGCCTTGCTCTTGCATGGTCACGCCAATGAGTTGCTCGGCCATCTCCATCGCAATCTTGTTGTGCGAGATGAAGAGGAACTGCGTCTCGCTGGACATGCGGGTGACGAGCTTGGCATAGCGTTCAGTGTTGGCATCGTCCAGTGGCGCGTCCACCTCGTCGAGCAAGCAAAACGGGGCGGGGTTGAGCTGAAAGATCGCAAACACCAGGGCAATGGCCGTGAGGGCCTTTTCGCCGCCCGAGAGCAAGTGAATGGTCTGGTTCTTTTTGCCAGGCGGTTGCGCCATGACCTGAACGCCAGAGTCCAGGATTTCCTCGCCGGTCATGACCAGCTTGGCGTTGCCGCCGCCAAAGAGCTCGGGGAACATGCGTCCAAAGTGCTCATTGACGGTGTTGAAGGTGTTTTGCAGCAGCTCGCGGGTCTCACCGTCAATCTTGCGGATGGCGTCCTCCAGGGTCTGGATGGCTTCATTGAGGTCGGCCGATTGGGCATCCAAAAAGCCCTTGCGCTCGCGCGAGGTGGTGAGCTCCTCGAGCGCAGCCAGGTTCACAGCGCCCAAGGCGGCGATGTCACGCTGGAGCTGGTCCATTTCGGATTGCAGCTCGGAGAGCTTGCGTGTGCTGGTCTGAGCCAGCTCGACCATGGCGTTGACATCCACCTGGGCATCAGTGAGGTATTGCTCGTACTGGTCGTGGGCGATTTGGGCGGCTTGGGACTTGAGCTGCCAGTCGGTGATGCGCTGGCGCAAGGGCTCGAGGCTGCGCTCGATTTGCACGCGCTGGTCATCGGTGTTGCGCAAACGCTGGGTCAGGTCGTCGTACTGGCTGCGCGTGTCAGACAAGGCTTTTTCGCGCGCCACTTTGACCGCCAGGGCATCTTGCAAGCCAGCCTGGGCAGCGGCATCGTTGAGCTGACCCAACTCGGCACTGAGGCGTTCGCGCTCGCTGGCCATCTGGCTGCGCTGGTCGGTGGCGGTTTGCTGGTTGCGGCTGAGCTCATCGCGACGAGCCAGCAATGCCCTCAGTTCGAACTGGGCAGCCTGGCCATCACGCTCCACATCGCGCAGCTGATTGCGCAGGCTCTGGAGTTGCTGCTCGGCCTGGATGACCGCCTCATCGAGCATGGCGTGGCGCTCCTGGCTATCGGCCAATTGCATGTCCAGCGTCTCGAACTGCTCTTGATGTGCCATGCGGCGGGCTTCAAGGTCTTCGAGTTGCTGGCTGAGTTCCTGGATCTCGGACTGGATCTGATCGTTACGGGCCTGCGTCTGTTCGGCGCGCTGGCTCATTTGTACCCATTCCACCTGGGCCTGGTGCTGGCTGCTCTGGGCGCGATTGGCCTGCTCACGCGCCCCACCGAGTTGCTGCTGGATGCGGGAATGGTGGGCCTCGGCACGGACCAAGGCCGCCTGAGACTCTTCGCTCATGAGGGCTTGGGCACGGATGAGCTTGTCGAGGTTTTCGATTTCCTGGGCACGGGCCAAAAGACCCGATTGCTGGTCATCGGGCGCATGAAAGCTCAGGCTCTGGGGGGTGACCGTGTGACCTTGGGGCACCACGATGAGCTCGCCAGGTTTGAGCGAGGCACGCTGGCGCAACGCCGAGGCCAAATCGTCGGCCACCCAGCAGCCCTGCAACCACACCTGGAGCAGCGACTGCAGGTGCGCCTCGTTGACCCGCACCAGGGACACCAGGCTTTTGAGCTGGGCATGGCTGCTGGCCGAGGCGCTCACAGGCTGGCGCGAATGGAAGGACAGCTTCACAGGCGGCGCATCGGCGGCCAAGGCCTGCAGGCCTTCGAGCTGGCCGACCTCGAGGGACTGCATGCGCTCGCGCATGACCGATTCGAGGGCGCTTTCCCAGCCGGGTTCGATGTGCAAGCGGGTCCACAAAGCTTGCAAATCGTTGAGCCCATGCTTTTGCAGCCAGGGCATCAAGCGCCCATCGGTCTTGAGTTTGTCTTGCAAGGCTTGCAGGGCATCGCGGCGTGCCGAGAGGTCGGTGAGTTTGGCGGCTTCCTGGTTGCAGGTTTGTTGCGCCTGACGGCGGGCTTCGTCGGATTGCGGCGACTGCTGCTCAAGGTCATCGAGTTGCGCACGGGCTTGCTCGAGCAAGGCCTCGGACTCAGCCAGACGGGTTTTGAGTGCGTCGAGTTGGGCCGGGTCAACGGCGCCAAGCTGGCGTTGCTCGGCTTGCAAGCGCTCAAGGCGGGTCTGCAACTGGCGGGATTGTTCATCGATGAGTCGCTGCTCGCCCGAGAGCAGTTGAATGCGCTGTTGCACATCGCTCACGAGTTGACGCTGAGCGTCGGATTTCTCGCGGGCATCGCGCCAGGCCTGCTCGGCTTGGGGCAGGCCTTCGCTCAGGCTCACCAATTGGGCATCGAGCTGTTCCACGCGTTGCTCGCCCTGGAGCTGCGCGTCATCCAGGCCCGCGAGCTCGGTGGCCGCGCGATCGAATTGCTCCTGCCACTGCTGGTCCTGCAAGGCCAGTTGCTGCAAGCGCTGCTCGGTGCGCTGGCGGCTCTCGACCACAAAACGGATTTCGGCTTCGAGGCGACCCACTTCGGCGCTGGCCTCGTAAAGGCGCCCCTGGGCAAGGTTGACCTGCTCACCCGCCGAGAAATGGGATTGCCGAATGGACTCCAGGGCCGCCTCAGTCTGGCGCAAGTCCGCGGTGCGCCCCTCGAGGTCGGTGCGGGACTGCTCGGTTTGCACACGGGCATGGTCCAGCGCCTGCGCAGCCTCTTGGCGCTTGAGGTACCAAAACAGATGCTGGGTCTGAGCCGATGAGCGCTGCAAGTCGTGGTACTTCTGAGCCACCTCGGCTTGCTTTTCCAGCTTGTCCAGCTGGCTGTTGAGCTCACGCAGGATGTCTTCGACGCGGGTGAGGTTTTCGCGGGTATCGCTCAGGCGGTTTTCGGTTTCGCGGCGGCGCTCCTTGTATTTGGAAACGCCTGCGGCTTCTTCCAGGAACAAGCGCAAGTCCTCGGGGCGGGACTCGATGATGCGGCTGATGGTGCCTTGGCCAATGATGGCGTAAGCCCTGGGGCCAAGGCCTGTGCCCAGAAACACGTCCTGCACATCGCGGCGACGCACCGGCTGGTTGTTGATGTAGTAGGAACTGGTGCCATCGCGCGTGAGCACGCGCTTGACAGCGATTTCAGCGTACTGACTCCATTGGCCGCCGGCTCGGTGGTCGGCGTTGTCAAACACCAGCTCAACGCTGGATCGGCTGGAGGGTTTGCGCAGGGTGGTGCCGTTGAAGATCACGTCCTGCATGGACTCGCCGCGCAACTCGCTGGCACGGCTTTCGCCCAGCACCCAGCGAACGGCATCCATGATGTTGGATTTGCCACAACCATTGGGACCCACCACGCCAACCCGTTTGCCGGGCAGCATGAAATTGGTGGGTTCGGCAAACGATTTGAAGCCGGATAACTTGATGGAATTCAGGCGCACTGCTAACAACCTTGTCAGGCTTGGGGCGTTCGACCAGCGAACAGGGCAGCGGCCAGGGTGGCCGCTCAGTCAGCGGGAATGATAACTGGATAGCCAGGCATGAATGGCCTGGCGCAGTTCCATGAGACTGGGCTTGAGGCTTGGCCAGGCTTGGGCAAAGGCGGCGCACTGAGCAGGGTCGGTGCGGGTGCGCTCGCACCAATCGCTCACGCTCTGCCATACGGGCGCGCGGGTGGCATAGCACAAATAGCCTTTGATGGTGTGCAAGACGCGGTGCAGTTCAGCTGCGTCCAGCGGCTGATCGAGTTGCTCGATGTCCTGCGTCAGGCTCTCCAGCATGGTTTGCAGCAATTCGGCCTGATCGCTGGCGTCGGGTGCAAATCCACTGAGCAATTCAATGTCGAGCAATTGATTCATGCGGGGGATAATATCCTCCATGAACCCTTTATTGGACCAATTACAGGCCTATCCATTTGAAAGATTGAGGCAACTTTTTTCTGGTGTTTCGCCCAATCCGGCTTACTCGGCCATCAGACTGGGGATGGGCGAGCCCCAGCACCCCACACCCGCTTTGGTGCTCGACCATCTGGTCCGTGGGTTTCCCCGATTGCGCGAATACCCGCCCACCCTGGGCGACGCGCGCTTGCGACAAGCCTGCGCTCAATGGGTGGAGCGTCGCTATGGCGTGACGGTCTCTGCCGACCAGCAGGTCTTGCCCGTCAACGGCTCCCGCGAGGCCTTGTTTGCCCTCGCCCAGACGGTGGTGGATCCCCACGCACAAGGCCATGTGCTGTCGCCCAACCCCTTTTATCAAATCTATGAAGGTGCGGCCTTGCTCAGCGGCGCCACGCCCTACTTTGTGCCCTTGTTGCGCAAGGCGCGTTTCCGCCAGGATTGGGACAGCGTGCCGGCATCGGTGTGGGCCAAGGCGCAACTGGTGTTTGTGTGCTCGCCCAGCAACCCCACCGGCGATGTGATGGATTTGCAGGAGTGGCAGCACCTTTTCGAATTGAGTGACCGGTATGGTTTTGTCATTGCCTCCGACGAGTGCTATAGCGAGATCTATTTCCGCGACCAAGCACCCCTGGGGGGCTTGCAGGCCGCCGCCTTGCTGGGGCGTCATGACTTCCAGCGCCTGGTCATGCTCACCAGCCTGTCCAAGCGCAGCAATGTGCCAGGCCTCAGAAGCGGCTTTGTGGCCGGCGACGCAGACATCCTGCGGCGCTTCTTGCTCTATCGCACCTACCACGGCAGCGCCATGGGCGGCATGGTCCAAGAAGCCAGCACCGCGGCCTGGCTGGACGAGGCCCATGTGGTTGAAAACCGCCGCCTCTATCGCGAACGCTTTGAGCGCATCACCCCCATGCTGGCGCAGGTGCTCGATGTGAGCCTGCCCGATGCGGCGTTTTACCTATGGGCTGGTGTGCCTGGGGGCAATGATGTGGCCTTCGCTCGCGATCTTTATGCTCAATACAATGTCACCGTCCTGCCCGGCAGCTACTTGTCACGCGAGGTCAATGGCCATAACCCGGGATCCGGATACATCCGGCTCGCCCTGGTGGCCGAGACCGAGCACTGTGAACAAGCTGCAAAGCGCATCGTTCAATTCGTCCAAGCCCGCAACGGGGTCTGAACCCACACTGGAACTCACATGAGCCAACAACTTCAAAACATCATTGACAACGCCTGGGAAAACCGCAGCACCCTCTCCCCCACCTCTGCCCCCAAGGAAACCCTGGATGCGGTTGAACATGTGATTGCCGAGCTCAACGCAGGCCGACTGCGCGTGGCCACCCGCGAAGGCGTTGGCCGCTGGACCACCCACCAGTGGATCAAAAAGGCCGTGCTGCTCTCTTTCCGCCTGCGTGACAACGAAGTGATCAAGGCCGGTCAACTCGGCTTTTACGACAAGGTCCCCACCAAGTTTGCTCACCTCGACGAGGCTGAGCTCAAGGCCAGCGGCGTGCGCGTGGTTCCGCCGGCCGTGGCGCGTCGCGGCTCCTTCATTGCCAAAGGCGCCATCCTCATGCCCAGCTACGTCAACATCGGCGCCTATGTGGACGAAGGCACCATGGTCGACACCTGGGCCACTGTGGGCTCTTGCGCCCAAGTGGGCAAGAACGTGCACCTCTCGGGTGGCGTGGGCTTGGGCGGGGTGCTGGAGCCCTTGCAGGCCAACCCCACCATCATTGAGGACAACTGTTTCATCGGGGCGCGCTCCGAAATCGTCGAAGGGGTGATCGTCGAAGAAAACTCGGTGATCTCCATGGGCGTCTACATTGGCCAGAGCACCAAGATTTATGACCGCGCCACGGGCGAAGTCATGTATGGCCGCGTGCCCTCGGGCTCGGTCGTGGTGTCGGGCAACCTGCCCAGCGCCGACGGCAAGTACAGCTTGTATTGCGCTGTGATCGTCAAGCGCGTGGATGCGCAAACCCGCGCCAAGACCAGCCTCAACGATTTGTTGCGCGACTGACCCTTTCGGTTTCACGGAGACAGAGATGTCCGACACCTTGCGCCTGGTTGAGGCCCTCATTGCCCAGCCATCGGTCACACCCGATGATCGCCATTGCCAGATCATGCTCAGTGATCACTTGGAGCCCCTGGGCTTTGAATGCGAGTTCATGGTGAGTGGCCCCAAGGGCGCAGAGGTCACCAACCTGTGGGCGATTCGCCGCAGTGCCCGCAGCAACGCACCGGTGCTGGTGTTTGCCGGGCACACCGATGTGGTGCCGCCGGGTCCTCGCGAACAATGGCAATTCGACCCCTTTGAACCCACCCACCACGAGGGGCGGCTCTATGGCCGTGGTGCCAGCGACATGAAAACATCGCTGGCGGCCATGGTGATGGCCACGCGCGATTTTTTGCAGGCGCACCCCGACCCGGCTCTGAGCATTGCCTATTTGCTCACCTCTGACGAGGAAGGCCCGGCAGTGGACGGCACGGTGATCGTGTGCCAGGAGCTCCAACGCCGAGGCCAGACCCTCAACTGGTGCATCGTGGGCGAGCCCACATCGGTCAAACAAACCGGCGACATGATCAAGAATGGCCGCCGGGGCACCCTCAGCGGCAAGCTCAAGGTCAAAGGCATACAGGGTCATGTGGCCTATCCCCATTTGGCCGACAACCCGGTTCACCGCATCGCCCCTGCCCTGGCCGAATTGGCCCAGATGCAATGGGATGCAGGCAATGCCCACTTCCCGCCCACCACCTGGCAAGTCAGCAACATCCATGCGGGCACGGGGGCGGGCAACATCATCCCTGGTGAATGCGTGGTGGACTTCAACTTCCGTTTTTCCACCGAGTCCAGCGTCGCCTCGCTACAAGAACGATTGGTGGCAGTGCTCCAGCGCCATCAGGTCCAGCATGAATTGCAGTGGACGCTGGGCGGCGAGCCATTCCTCACCCCCAAAGGCCCCTTGCTCGACACGGTCAACCGCGCCATCTTGCAGGTCACGGGCTTGCACACCGAGGTCTCCACCACGGGTGGCACCAGCGATGGCCGCTTCATCGCCAAGATTTGCCCTGAGGTGATTGAACTGGGTCCCCCCAACGCCAGCATTCACAAGGTCAACGAGCATGTGGTGGTGAGCGACATCGATCCCCTCAAAGCCATTTATCAGCAGGTATTGGTTGACTTGCACGAGCAATCCCGCCAGCTGGCCTGATGCCCCATGGGTTTGAGCATTGCCGATGCCGTGACGCAGGTGGCCCAGCGCCTCGATGCCGCACGGCTGTCGTTTGGTCAGGGCACCCTCAACGCCTTTGATGAAGCCGCCTGGCTGGTCTTGTGGGCGGCCGGGCTTGCTTTGGACTGTGATCTCGATCAAGCCCCAGACCTGAGCCCTGAGCAGCAACGGCGGCTCGATGAGGTGGTGCAGCGCCGCATCGAACAACGCCTGCCCACCGCCTACCTCACCGGTGAAGCCTGGCTGCAAGGCGTGCCCTTTCACATTGACCCGCGCAGCATCGTCCCGCGCAGCCTGATCGCTGAGGTCTTGGCCAGCGGCTGGATGGACGATGCCCTAGGGCGCGAACCTCACACGGTGCTGGACATGTGCTGCGGCAATGGCAGCCTGGCCGTGCTCTCGGCACTGGCCTGGCCGCATGCGCACATCGTGGGTGCAGATGTGAGCCAAGATGCCCTGGCCGTGGCCCGCCTCAATGGGCAGCGCCACCAGGTGACACAGCGCATCGCGTGGCTGCATTCCAATGGCTGGGAACAGGTTGCGGCCTCGTTTGATCTGGTGTTGTGCAATCCCCCCTATGTGGCCGATGTGCGCATGAATGCCCTGCCCCAGGAATTCCTCGCCGAGCCGGATGTATCCTTGCGCGGCGGTGAGGACGGCATGGATTTCATTCGCCCCTTTTTATCGCAGGTGGGCTCTCACCTCAACGATGGCGGTTGGGTGGTTCTTGAGATTGGCCACGAACGCGAGGGCTTCGAGCGGGCGTTTCCCAGTCTGAGCCCCCTGTGGCTGGGCACCTCTGCGGGCGAGGATGCGGTCTTGGCCTTGTCCAAGGCGCAAGCCCTGTCCCTGGCCACCGCTTCAGGGGCCAGGCCATGATCCAGCTCGACGGCATCCGCCTTCGCAGGGGCACGCGCGTCATCCTCGACGAAGCCAGACTCACCCTGCACCCCGGGGAAAAAGTGGGCTTGGTGGGGCGCAATGGTGCGGGCAAGTCCAGCCTCTTTGCCCTCTTGGCTGGGCGTTTGCAGGAAGACCAGGGTGAATGGTCCATGCCCAAGACCTGGCGCATCAGCGAGGTCTTGCAGCAGCTGGACGATGAGCCCGTGAGCGCCACCGAGTTTGTGCTGCAAGGCGATCAGGTGCTGGCCAAGGCCAGAGCCGACTTGCAGGCAGCACACGCCAGCGAAGACGGCATGGCCATGGCCACCGCCCACGCCGCACTGGACGAGGCCGGCGCCCACGATGCTCAGGCCCGCGCCCAGGCGCTCATTGCCGGCCTGGGATTCGAGCGCGAGCAATGGGAATGGCCAGTGACCCAGTTCTCGGGGGGTTGGCGCATGCGGCTGCAATTGGCCCGGGCTTTGATGAGCCCGTGCGAGGTCTTGTTGCTTGACGAGCCGACCAACCACCTCGACATGGATGCCCTGGTGTGGCTGGAAGACTGGTTGCAGCGCTTTAGCGGATTGCTGCTGGTCATCAGCCACGACAAGCGGTTTTTGGATGCCGTGACCCAGGTGACGGTGCACATCCGCCAGGGCAAGCTCAGCCGCTACGGCGGCTCCTACAGCACCTTTGAAGAACTCCTGGCCACCCAGTTGAGCCAACAGCAAGTCGCGCATGAGCGCCAGCAGCAGCAGCTCGCCCGGCTGCAATCCTTTGTCGATCGCTTCAAGGCCAAGGCCTCCAAAGCGCGCCAGGCACAAAGCCGGGTCAAGGCCATGGAGCGCATGTCGCGCGTGGCGCCAGTGCTGGCCGAAGCGGAATGCGTGCTGGGTTTTGAGCCGCCCCCCAGCCTGCCCAACCCCATGTTTTCAGCCCGGCAGGCCAACATGGGCTATGCCACTGCCGAGGCGGCCAAGCCCGTGCTCTTGCAGGTCAGCCTGGAGGTCTTTGCCGGGCAACGCATTGGCATCCTGGGCGCCAATGGTCAAGGCAAATCCACGCTGGTGAAATCCATCCAGGGCAGCCTCGGGTTGCTGTCTGGCGAACTGCTGCTGGGCAAGGGTTTGCGCCTGGGCTACTTTGCCCAACAGGAGATGGACCTCTTGGACCCCACGGACAGCCCTCTGAGCCATGGCCACCGGGTGGTGGGACCCGACGATGCCGCCCCCACTGAACAAACCTGGCGCGACTTCATCGGCGGGTTTGGCTTTGGAGCCGACTTGGCCAAGCAAGCCATTTCAACGCTCAGCGGCGGCGAGAAAGCCCGTCTGCTGCTGGCCAGCCTCATCTTCATGCGCCCCAACCTCCTGGTGCTCGATGAGCCCACCAATCACCTGGACATGGCCATGCGTGAGGCCTTGGCCGTGGCCCTCAATGATTTTGATGGCACCGTGTTGCTGGTGAGCCATGACCGTGGCCTGCTCGAATCGGTGTGCGAGGATTTCTGGTGGGTTCATGCCGGCGAGGTCCGCCCCTACGCGGGCGACCTGGCCAGCTATGAGCGCGAGTTGCTCGTGCGCGCCAAGTCCCGTGGACAGCCCCAGGACAAAGCCGCGGCGATGACCCGCCAGGCTGCGCCAACCCTGGACGTCAAACCCAAAGAGGCCAGACAACGCCAGGCGCAGTCTCGTCAGGCTTTGCAGGCACAAACCGCACCGCTCAAGCGCGAATGCAAAAACCTGGAGGCACACATCCAAACCCTGGAAGCCAAGCGCGCCAGCCTGCACGAGGCCATGGCCACGCCGCAGCCTGGACCGGGGTGGGCACAGATGGGTCAGGAGCTCAAGGAATTAGAAGAAAGCATCGCAGCCGCTGAAAACCGCTGGCTGGAACTGCAAGAACAATTGCAGGCTTTGGAGATGGGATAAACAGGAAAGACCGGGAAAGGGAAGGCTCAGGTGCGGAACTCAGGCCTTGCTCATGCGCATGCCCGAATAGGCTTTGGCGGCTGGCCGGGTGCGCTGTTCACGCTCTTGCAGACGCTGGGTACGCAAGGCATCAAAGAGCTCGTGAATGCGCCATTTCTCGCTGATCAGCTCGCTCAAACCAGGTTTGGCCTGGCATTCTTGGGATGGGGTTGTGCGGTTGGTCTGATTCACAAATCTTCTCCTTGGTCCATTGGTTAATGGTCCAAGGATGATCTGGTTGACAGGTGCCAAGAAAAAGAGGGGCTGGCTGTAGGCAAGATGTGATTCATTCACACCAAAATGCACATGAAATCCCTCGTCATGCACAAAAAAGCAAACAAAGCCTCAGAAGGTGGCCAGCACCAAACGGTGGAGTTCGGGGGTGATTTGGGGGCGAACACCAAACCAGGCCTCGAACGCCGGGATGGCCTGGTTAAGCAACATGCCCAGGCCATTCACCGTGGGGTTGCCACGCTCGCTGGCCTGAGCCAGCAAGGGGGTTTGCAAAGGAATGTAGATCAGGTCCGACACCAGGGCCTGGCGTGGCAACTCATCGAGGCGCAAATCCAGCGCAGGCTGGCCATACATGCCCTGGTTGGTGGTGTTGATCAGCATGGCCGCACCCGCCAGTGCAGCATGACGGTCTTGCCAGTCCAACACCTTGACCACCGACTCCAAGCCCTGGGCCAGTGCCTGTGATTTCTCACGGGTGCGGTTGATGAGCCGAATCTCCTTGGCGCCCTCTTCAATGAGGCTGATGAGCACGGCGCGGGCGGCACCGCCTGCGCCGAGGAGCACCACAGCTCCGGCATCGGCTCTCCAGTGGGGCTGAACATCCTTGATGGACTGGATGTAGCCAAAGCCATCGTTGTTGTGGCCGACCAGGCGGCCATCGGCTTGCACCACGATGCAGTTGATGGCCCCAATGCGCTTGGCCATGGGCGTGAGTTCGTCCATGAGCGACATGGCCGCGACCTTGTGCGGCAGCGTGATGTTGCACCCCGCCAAGCCCAGAGCCGAGAGGCCGCGGATGGCTTGCTCGACGCGATCGGGCTGGACGGGGAAATGACCATAAGCACCCCGGATGCCATGTTCACGAATCCAGTGGTTATGAATGACGGGAGAGCGGGACTGGAAGATGGGCATGCCCATCACGCCAGCCAATTTGAATTGAACGGGTTCAGTCATGGTGAGGTGGAATTCTCTGCAATGGCACCCCCCAAGAATAATCGATCCATGTTGGGGTCCGCCAAAATTTCATTGGCGGGTTTGTGCAACACCAATCGGCCTGACTCAAGTGCAATGGCCTCATCCGAATACTTGAGCGCACTCTTGACGTTTTGCTCCACCATCAACACGGTGGTGCCCGTGCCGGCCAAATGCCTGAGCAACTTGAACACGTCCTGGACCACCATGGGTGACAGACCAATCGAGGGCTCATCGATCAGCAAGACCTTGGGGCGCAGCAGCAAGGCGCGGCCAATTTCAAGCTGCTTTTGCTCGCCACCCGACAGGGAGGAGGCACGCGAATTGAGGCGTTCTTTGATGCGCGGGAAAAACGACAAGACCTCAGGGATGCGCTCGTGCGTGGTTGTCATGCCCAAGGTGATGCCACCCAGCTCCAGGTTCTCATGAACGGTGAGCTGACCAAACAGGTTGCGCCCCTGGGGCACAAAGGCGATGCCTTTGTCGAGCAAGGACTTGGCCGATTGACCCGTCACGTCCTCCCCATTGAGGTGAATGCGCCCTTCCCTCGGCTTGAGCAGACCAAACAGGGTTTTAAGCACCGTGGACTTGCCCGCCCCATTGGGTCCGATCAGCAAGGTGATGGCGCCACGCCTGGCGCGAAAGCTCAGGCGATTGAGGATCATGAGGTCTTTGTAGCCCGACACGACGTTGTCGAACTCGATGCAGGTGTCTTCAGATGTCAAAGCCATGTCAATTCCCCAGGTAGGCATCGAGCACTTGCTGATTGGCGCGGATCTCCTCCGGGGTGCCAATCGCGAGGACTTGCCCTTCCACCATGACCATGATGCGATGGCACAAGTCCATCACAAAGTCCATGTTGTGTTCAATGACCACAAATGATCCCTTGCGGGTGCGGTTGAGGTCCTTGAGCAAACGGCTGATGCCCCCCACCAACGACGGGTTCACCCCAGCGCAAGGTTCATCAAGCAACACCAAATCGGGCTCGCTCATGAAGGCCATGGCAATGTCCACCAGTTTTTGCTGGCCATAGCTCAGCTCGCCCGCTCGCTGGTGCGCCACATGGGCAATGCGGAATTGCTCGATCAGCGCATCGGCTTTCTCGCCCAGACCGGAGTCTCCCGGCGCAAACATGCGACCCAAGAGACTGCCGTGGTGTTCTTGCGCGGCGACGATGAGGTTATCGCGCACGGTCATCTTGCCAAACACCTGCAGGGTCTGAAAGGTGCGGCCAATGCCCAGGCGGTTCAAGGCCAGCGGTCCAAGACCAGAAACGTCTTGCCCCTTGAACAGGATGCGACCAGAGTCAGGGACGATTTGCCCCAGCATGCTGTTGAAGAGCGTGGTCTTGCCCGAGCCGTTGGGGCCAATCACGCCAAAGATCTCTCCGGGCATGACTTCAAACGACACCCCAGCCACGGCATGAATGGCACCGTAACTCTTGCGAACGTCTTCAACGTGTAAGAGCGCCTGAGTCATGACGACACCCCTTGTTGCTGAGCCTTGCCCGCGCGCTGGGCTGAAGCCTCGCGTGCGCGGCGCTTGGCCTTGAGTTGGTCGGGAAGGCTCAGGAGCCCATCGGGCAACACAATCATCATCACCACAACCGTGAGTCCAAATACAAACAAGTACCAGGCCTGGGCAAAGCGCAGCCACTCGGGCAAGACGACACCCACCGCAGAGCCAATCACCGGCCCCAGGAAATAGCCAGGACCACCCACCACCACCATGAGGTACATCATGATGGAGGCGCCCACCGTGAAGAGCGCTGGATCAATGAATTCCACCAGACAGGCATACAAAGCACCGGCGATGCCCGCATAAGCCGCGCCAATGGCAAAGGCCATAAGGGTGTAGGTGCGGGTGTCAACACCCAGGCTCTCGGCACGGATGGGGTTGTCGCGCAAGGCCGTGAACGCTTTGCCCCAGGGGGAGCGCAACAAGCCCAGCAACAGCAACGCCAGCACCACGGTAAAGCCCAGCACAAACCAGTAGTAAGGCAGATTGGCCATCAGATCCACCCCAAAAAAGTTGGGGCGTGGAATGTTGTTGATGCCAAAGGTGCCGCCGGTCAGGGCTTCTTCGTTGCGCATGACCAGCCACACCGCCGTGTTAAAGCCCAAGGTGGCAAACGCAAGGTAAATGGTCTGTACCCGCAGCGCGGGAAAGCCCAGGATGAGGCCCACCACAAAGCAGCCCAGGGCGCCCAAGGGCATGCCCACCCAGAAACTCACGCCCGCCTTGAGCAAGATGGCCGTGGTGTAGGCACCGATGCCAAAAAAGGCCGCATGACCCAGTGACTTTTGTCCGGCATAGCCCACCGTGAGGTTCAAACCCATGGTGGCGATGATGAAGATCAGCCAACTGGTGAAAATGAAAATGCCATAGCTCTTGAAGAACGTGGGCAGTGCAATGAGGGCCAGCAAGGCCACCAGGGCCAACAACAGGTGACGGATGTTCATACCTTGCGCTCCACCGGTGCGCCCAAAAGGCCTTGGGGTTTGAACAGGATCACGATCATGAATAACACCAGCGCCACCGCGTCCTTATAGGCCGGCGAGACATAGGCTGCGGCCAGGTTTTCACTCACGCCAACGATGATGCCGCCGAGCAAGGCGCCCCGGGTGTTGTTGAATCCACCAATGATGGCGGCAAAAAAGGCTTTGGTGCCCAAGCCCTCGCCCATGTCGAACTTGGCCAGGTAGGTGGGCGTCACCAGCAAGGCAGCCGCTGTGGCCAGCACCGCATTGATGATGAAGGTGTAGAGGATCATGCGCGGCACGTTGATGCCCAGGACGGTGGCGCTTTCCACGTTTTGGGCCACGGCCTGCATGGCTCGACCCGTGACGGTTTTGGACAAAAACCATTGGGTGAGCAAGACCAGTCCCAGCGCAAACACCAGCGTGCCGATGTCGGTGCTCGAGAGGGTCACGCCAGCAATGCGATAGACCTCGTCGGGGAAGACCAGGGGAAAGGGTTGGGGCTCAGAGCTGTAGCCGGCACGAACGCCATTGCGAATGGCGATGGACAAGCCGATGGTGGCCACCACAATGGGCATGAGGCCAAAGCGGAAGAGGTGATCGATGAGGCCGCGCTTGAAGACCCAACCCAGGATGACCGAGCTGATGACACAGGCCACCAAAAAGGCCAACCACAAAGGCCACTTGGCATGGATGAGGATCACCATCACGATGGCTGGCACCATCACAAACTCGCCCTGGGCAAAGTTGATCGTGCCAGAGGCTTGCCACAGCAGGGTAAAGCCCAGCGCAACCAGGGCATAAATGCTGCCTGAAGCCATGCCGCTGAAGAACAATTGCAGGAAATCAGTCATGGGGATATGGATAAGAATTCAGACGGCCAACCGGGGGGATCGCCCCGATCTGGCAACAAGGCTTCGCGCCTGGCGCGCGCGGGAATGACGCATGGCAAGTCACACGACCTGCCATGCGCAGGTTCAACCCATTACTTCTTGGGTGGGTTCAGGGGAGGCAGGGTTTCGGCCACCACCGCTTTGCCATTTTTCACGGTGACCATGTAGCTTTCGCGGTCCAGGTCGCCCTTGTCGTCAAAGCACACATCCATCAGGATGCCAGGATGTTGCTTGGCACTGAAGCAGCTGTTGCGAATGGCCGCAGCAGCAGCCTTGGGATCAAAGTTGCCCGCTTTCTCGATGGCGGCCTTGAGCACGTACACGCCGGTGTAACCCTTGATGCCGTTGTGGTCAGACACGGTGTTGAAGGCCGCCTTGTATTTGCGGCCAAACTCTTGCAATGGGGCAGCTTCAACGGTCAGACCCACGTGGCTGATGATGCCTTCAGCAGCCGTGCCAGCCAGTTCAATGACCTTGGCACCGGCCAGGGTGGTTTCACCAATGATGGGCTTGTCCCAGCCTTGCTTGCGCAGTTCACGCAACAGGCGTGCTGATTCTTCCTCGTTCACATAGGCAAACATGGCGTCAGCGCCCGATTGCTTGGCCTTGAGCACGGCAGCAGAAAAGTCGACCTGACCCTGGTCGGTGGAGACTTCAGCCGCGATCTTGGTGGGCGAGCCGTCGAGCAGCTTCTTGATGGTGTTCAGGCCGCTTTTGCCAAAGTCGTTGTTCACGTAAATGATGACGATGTTCTTGGACTTGGCATTGATGTAGCGGGCGACTTTGGGGAAAGACACGTCCTGGCCAAATGCCGTGCGGAACACATAGGGGTTGCCTTGTTGGGTCACGGTCGCAGCTTCACCACCGGTGAAGTTGGGGATTTGCCCGCGCTGGCTTTCCTTTTGCGACACCATGATGGAGCCCGAATACACGGGACCAAACACAGCGAAAGCACCGTTGTCCACGGCTTTTTGAGTCAGGCCTTTGGCCACACCGGGGTTGGTTTGAGTGTCTTCGGTGGTGTACTCAATCTTGCGACCCTTGATGCCGCCCGCCGCATTGATTTCTTTGATGGCCATTTCCACGCCGTCTTTGAACATGGAGCCCGAAGTCGTGCCGGGACCAGAGAGTTCGACGATGTTGGCGATCTTGATGGTTTGAGCTTGGGCTGACACAGCCAGCGTGGCCAATGCAGCCACAGCCAGGGTCTTCAGCGTGAAAGATTTGATCATTGATGTCTCCAGGGACAGTCCACCTGAGGCGGGGTTGAGGTTGAATGGCGCGGGAATCCGGCCACCCGCGCACTGTATCTTTGACGGCTTTGGCTGGGTGAAACGGCTTTGACTTTTTGTGCGATGATTGAACACATCCGTTCGATGAACGAACGCAATCAGGGTTAAACATGATCCCAGCCGAACGCGTCAAAGCCCCCGAATCCATCCATGACAAATCTGAGCTGTTGCGCCGGGACTGGATCGCTGGCCTGGAGCGGGGCTTTGGTGTCATCGAGTGCTTTGATGAAAGTCATCCCAGGTTGACCGCCCAGCAAGTTGGCGAGTTGAGCGGGCTCACCCGCACAGCCGCACGGCGCTACCTGCTGACTCTGGCCAGCCTGGGCTATGTGGCGAGCGATGGAAAATCCTTTTGGCTCACGCCTCGGGTGTTGCGGCTAGGCCAACACTACTTGGAATCGGCCCGGTTGCCCCGCATTGCCCAACCTTATTTGCAACGACTGTCCACACAGACTGGCGAAATTGCCATGCTCAGTGTGCTCGATGGCATGGACTGCGTGTACATCGCCAGAAATGGTCCCAATCGGGCCATGAACTCGGGCTTTGTGCTGGGCTCACGCGTGCCGGGCTACACCACGTCGGCTGGCATGCTGATGCTGGCCCATCAAAGTGTGGAGGCCATTGACGAATGGCTGGCCAAAACACCCCTGCCCGCATTCACCGACTACACCATCACCGACCCTGTGCTCATGCGACGCATCCTCATGCAAATCCGTCAGCAAGGCTGGTCACTCTCGGAGCAGCAATTCGATGTCGGCTTCAGGGGGGTGGCCTTTGCACTGCGCGACCACCGAGGCGACATGGTGGGCGCATTGAGCCTGAACATGCCCATGCAGGGCGAATCATCGGAAGCGGTGGTGGCCAGGGTCTTGCCCGCCTTGCGCGAAACGGCTCAAGCCCTGCGCAACCTGATCTGAACACCTCTGGCTGCGGTCTTCAGTTGCATCGAGCTCAGTGCTTTTTCTCAAGGTGATCAAGCTGATCGGTGATGTGCGAGACGCTGTCACGGATGGCGGCGACCCGGCTCTTGAAGGCCTCCGGGTCGTGGGTGAGATGAACCGCCGCGGTGGCGTGATCCATCTTGCGCCCAACCGCCTGAGGCCTGGCTGATGCGACCGGGACAAATGGGGCAACAGACTTGCTGGGCTTGGCTTCACCCGGATGAGCCTGGCCACCCATGGCCGCTTCATGCGCAGCAGCAGGCGCTGAGGATGGCACTGAGGATGGAGTGGGCGCAGGGGCAATCTCTGGGCCATCGGCCAAGCCGTGAGTGGCCTGGGCAGGCTCCACATGATCGTGGCTGTGGCTGGCATCGACCGGCTCGCGGTGAGCCTGGGTTTTGCCCTGAGACACGGGCTCCTGATGATCCTGAATGTGGTCCTGAGACACGGGCTCCTGATGATCCTGAATGTGGTCCTGACTCAGCGGTTCATGGTGATCGGTCAACGCACCCGATTCGGGCACGGGTTCATGGTGCGTGGTGAGGGGCGCCGTGGGTGGCAGGGCAGCCCGCTGGTCTTCAAGGGCATCATCGGGCAAGGCCGCACGGTTGCTGGCCACGGCATCGTCGGCCAGCTTTTGTCGGTTGGCTTGTCCGGCTGCGGCCTCGACGGCAGCTTGATGATTCGCACCCGCGGCACCCGCGTTGACCGCCTGGCGATTGGGTGCCTCGTCTGGCAAGGCGACAACCGCGATGTTGTCCTCGGGCTTGACTTCGCCCGCCTCCACCCAGGACTTGGTGCTGCTGGCATTGAGCGAACCCGGCTTGACCTCGACCAGGTGCGGGGCGTCGCTGCGGATGATGGTGCTGACTGGCTCTTTGCTCATGGTGTCAATGCTTGGGGATCAAATCACAAGACTTCAAAAACTTGGTAGATGGGGCCGGTGGCTTCGCGTCGACCCGTGGCCACGCTCACCAGGCGATTGAGCCAGGCATAGCGCTCGTCGCTCGTTTCAAAGATCGGCGTCATCCGGAAATAGTAAAGCGCGGGGTCAACGGGCTCACCCGCATTGAGGCGTTGCATGACCTCGGCTGGGCCATGGCGCAAGCCCCGGTAAGTCATGTAAATCAAGGCGCCGTCGTGGGTTTTGAGGGTCAGGCGCACATCGAGCACCAACACGCCATCGGGTCTGAGCAAAAGCCAATCCCCTCCCGGGCTGGCCGACACCGTGCCATGGAGGCGTTCGCCCTGGAACTGCCCGCCAGTGACGGTGGCGATTTTGCGGTGGCCGTTGGGGGTGGGACCCAGATCGTCGATCTGGGGGACCGTGAGGCGCAATTCGAAGAGGGAGCGGGTTTGGATCATGACAGCAAGAACTTTCTTTGGTCGTGATGATGGCACAAACTGGACAGATGGACCGGCACGGGGGCGATATCCTTGGCCTCTGAACCTGCCCTGCATCCAGGTGGTGACAGGTGTATTTTGACCGCAATCTAGGGGGGAAGAATGGCTGAATGGTTGTCCGGGAAAGTGGCCTTGGTCACGGGCGCGCGCAGGGGCATTGGCCTGGCCATCGCGCACAACTATTTGCGCCAGGGCGCGCGCGTGGTGGCCTTGTGCTCCCATCCCGACGGGGTGGCCCAGATGCAAGCGGCCCTGGGCGGCGGCGACCAGCTCGTGTGCATGGCGCTGGATGTGCGCGACGAAGCCGCCTGCCGCCAGCTCACCCAGGACGTTCTAGCACGCATGGGGCGCATCGACATCCTGGTCAACAACGCCGGGATCTACCGCTCCAAATCCTTTCTGAACCACAGTGCAAACGACTTTCGCGAGCTCATGGAGGTCAACCTCTTTGGGGTTTTGCACATGACCCAGGCCGTCTTGCCCCACCTCATCGAGCAACGCTGGGGGCGCATCATCAACATCGCCTCCACCGCGGGCAAATGGGGCTCTCGCCTGCAAAGCGCCTACAACACCAGCAAACATGCGGTGGTTGGGCTCACCCGCTGCGTGGCGTTGGAGACCGCGCAAACCGGGGTCACCGTGAATGCGATATGCCCCGGCTTTGTGCAAACCGACATGGTGGAAGAGCTCAAGGCCCAGACGGCGGCAGCCAGCGGCGACCCCGAAGCGCTCATCAAGAACGTGCTCTCGCGCGTGCCCATGAACCGCATCCTCCACCCCGATGAAGTGGCCAGCCTCGCGCTCTACCTCGCGAGCGACGCCGCCAGTGCCATCACCGCCCAGTCGCT
>RGCL01000240.1 GCA_009919175.1 Betaproteobacteria bacterium | reverse complement strand
TGGCGATTGGCGCCATTGCCATTGCCCGCTACATTCAAGACTCTTACTTGGGGCAAGGTTTGAGAGCCGTGCGAGACTCCGAAGAGGCCGCAGAGTGCTCGGGCGTACCCACCCTGAAAATCAAGCTCATCGCCTGTACGGTGTCCGGTGCCTTGATGGGCATTGCGGGTGCGCCGATGCCGATGTACCTCAGCTACATCGAGCCTACCTCCACCTTCAACCTCAGCTACTCCATTTCTGCGCTGGGCATGCCCATCATTGGCGGCACCTCGCATTGGCTGGGTCCGCTGATCGGTGCCATCCTGCTGGGCACCATTCAGCAGGTGGTGACCGTCACCATCTCCAGCGAATTGAACGTGCTGGTGGTGGGTGTGCTGTTGGTCTTGTTTGTTGTGTTGGCCCCTGAGGGTGTGCTCGGACTGGTGAAAAAATGGAAGCAATCCTCGAAGTAAGCAAAGTCGCCAAGCACTTTGGCGGATTCACAGCCCTGCACGAAGTCAACCTTCAGGTTGGACGCGGCGAGCGGCTGGGCTTGATCGGCCCCAACGGGTCGGGCAAGACCACCCTGATCAGCTGTATCTCGGGCGCGCTGCAAAACGACGGCGGCTCCATCAAGTTTGAAGGCCGTGAAATGACGGGCATGAAGGCTTTCGAGCGAACCCGCCTGGGTATCGCGCGCAGCTTCCAGATCCCGCGCCCCTTCAAAAGCATGACGGTGCTGGAAAACCTCATGGTGCCTCTGGCGTATGTGGGCGGAATCAACGGGCACAAGGCCGAAACCGAGGCGATGCACATTCTGGAGCGCATGGGCTTGGCCAGCAAGGCCAGCACCATTTCGGCGCAGCTGTCACAAGTGGAGCTGCGCAAGATGGAGTTGGCGCGCGCCATGGCCGCCAAGCCCAAGCTTCTCATTTCCGATGAGGCGCTGGCCGGGCTGGCAGGTGCAGAGGTCGATGAGGTGCTGCAAATTTTGTTCGACCTGAACGAGATGGGCATCACCATCATCATGATCGAGCACATCATGCA
>RGCL01000239.1 GCA_009919175.1 Betaproteobacteria bacterium | reverse complement strand
GCGGTCTCCTCGCCGTCATCCGATCGGGCAGTTTCTCTACGGCGTCCAGGGAACTACAACTCACGAAGGCTTCCGTCTGGCAGCAAGTCAGAGCGCTCGAGGAGGAGTTTGCCTGCGTCCTTCTGGAATCGGTCGGACGCAGGCTAAGACCCACCGAAAGCGGCTTGCGGCTCGCCCAGCTCGCAACTCCTCTCGTGGAGGGCTTCGACTCGATCAAGGAGGCTTTTGCGGCAGATCTCGCCAATGCAAAGGCCTCCCTCTCCATAGCCACAACTCCCTCCTGCCTCGCCCATGAGCTCCCTAAAGCCGTAAAGGCCACTCAAAAACAATTCCCAGATGCCCACTTGACCCTCCACGACCGAAACTCCCCCGCCACTTTGGAACTCCTATCCTCAGGGGAAGCCGACCTCGCGGTGGCAGCCCGCTTCGAGGAATGGCCCGCCATCGCATCGCTCGATTTTCTTCCTCTCACCGAACACCCCTTTGTTCTTGGCGCACCAGCCGAATGGCATCCAAGGTGCCAAAAGGCATTTTGAGTTGCTCGACACCTGAAAGCTGAAACGCCCACACCTCGGTGTCTCGTGCGCCGGTGGTGTTGAAACTCATCACAGCACCCGGGCCCCAGCGTTTGGGTTCTGCAGCCAACAGGCCAGAGATTTGTATGAATACGCTCAAGCGGTCTTGTGTGCCGGCCAACAGCACGGCATCGGGCGTGTTGCTGCTGTAGGTGATCAAGCCTTTGTCGCGCTGAAAATGGGCCGCTTGCTCGCTGCGCACTTTGTCGCCAAACCGCCTGGGCAGCAGCCCTTCGGTCGTCAACTGGCCTTGGCTGGTTTGCACCCTGGAGCCGAGCAAAAAGTGCGACACCTCCAAGCGGGCATCGTATTGGCCCGCATCGGGTTGCCACAACAGTTCCGCCTTGGCCGAGTAGCCAAATCCTTTGGCAATGCCTTGAAGGTCGTAGCGCAATCGCGCACCCGAAGGGGCACGGTAACTGCCCATGGTGTGGGCCGATGCAGCATCCGTGGCAGACCCACCACTGAGTGCCT
>RGCL01000238.1 GCA_009919175.1 Betaproteobacteria bacterium | reverse complement strand
GCCATGATGCCGCACCCGGAACGTGTGTTCCGCAATTTGCAATTCAGTTGGACCGAGGCTTCGCGCACTGGCGGCTTGGAGGGCTTCAGCCCTTGGATGCGCTTGTGGCGCAACGCGCGGCGTTGGGTCGCTTGAGTCAGGACACCGCCCGTTCAGGGCGTGTCTTGTAAAACTTCATGGGAATGGCCTGGGGCTCGGCCATTTCACGCGCGCGCTGGTTCATGACCGAGGTCTTCATTTTGCCCACCACGTGCATTTCGCAAGGCTTGCAATCGAAGCGCAGGGTGAGCTTTTCCTTGCCGTTGATCAGGGTCAGGGGCTCGGCGCGCACTTGCCCCTGGACACCCGTTACCCCCTTGGCCTGCTTGGGGCACAGGCTCATGGAGAAGCGCACACAGTGCTTGGTGATCATCAGGCTGACTTCACCTTCTTCTTCGTGGCTTTCGTAGGCCGCGGCAATCAGTTTGACGCCGTGTTTGGCGTAAAAATCGCGGGCCTTGTCGTTGTAAACGTTGGCCAGGTAGGTCAGCGTGTCTTCTGGATACAGCGCTGGTGGTTCGACGGCTCGGCCTGGCACAGGGCGCTGGTATTGGGCAGAGCGAACAAGCTCCAGCGAGGCCAGGGCGTCACGTCGCAAGGCATTAAGTTGTGAGGCCGGCAAAAACCAGGCTTGCGCCCATTGCAGGTCCAGGTCCAGCAGCGCAAAGTCGGTCGTGCCCAGTTTGCCCAAGTGTTCACGCACGCTGGCTTGTGCCTGCACCGGGTCGCGCGCAGGCTCTTTGATCAGGCTCAGCGAGGCTTCTGCGGCATAGCCGTCTTCGTCCGTCAGGCTGAGGGCGATGCCTTGCGGCGTGTCCTTGAGGGTCAGCCACACGCCAATGCGACGCTCGCTGGAACGCTTCTCCAGGGCCCGCACCCAGTCCATGTCACGGTTGCGGTTGACCGTCACGCCGCGGCGCAGGTCTTTGAAGCCGGCCATGGCATCTTTGGGGAACAGCCGCCAGCGGCCTTTTTTCCCGATGGGCTCGGCCCGGTTGATGGCCAGTCCC
>RGCL01000237.1 GCA_009919175.1 Betaproteobacteria bacterium | reverse complement strand
CACAGCATGGGCACCAAAGTCAGCGACACCAGGGCTGAGACCAGCACTGAGAGCCCGACCACCACGGCAAACTCATGGAACAGCAGGCCGATCACCCCCGGCATGAAGAAGATCGGAATGAACACCGCCACCAGCGAGACCGAAATGGAAAAAATGGTGAAGGCCATTTCTTTCGATCCCTTCAGCGCGGCTTCCAGCGGAGCCATCCCCTCTTCAATGTGACGCATGATGTTCTCTAGCATCACGATGGCGTCGTCAACCACCAGGCCCACCGCCAGGGTGATGCCCATGAGTGAAATATTGTCCAGGCTATAGCCCAAAGGATAGAGCAGGGCCACGGCGCCGATCAATGACACGGGCAGGCTGAGCGTCGGGATGATGGTGGCCACCACATGGCGTATGAACACCAAAATCACCAGAATCACCAGGGCCATGGTCAGGGCCAAGGAGATCTTGATGTCATGGATGGCTTCGCGGATGGAGACAGAGCGGTCGTTCAGGGTGAGCAATTGCACCGAGGCAGGCAATTGCGCCTGAAACACGGGGATCAGCGCACGTATCTGGTCGATCACCTCGACGGTGTTGGCGTTGGGCTGTCGTTGCACAGAAAGGATGATCGATCGGTCACCGTTGTAACTGGCCGCAGTGCGCACCGACTCATAGCTTTCTTCCACTTCAGCCACATCGCCCACACGGATGACGACGCCATTGCGGTTGGTGACGATCAGTTGGGCAAAGTCTTGCGCCTTGTAAAGCTGTTTGTTGACATTGATGGTGAGCAGTTGTTTGGGGCCATCCAGTATGCCCACGGGGGTGTTCGAGTTGCCTGAATTGATGGCCGTCAACACGTCGTCCATGGTCAGGTTGTGCGAGGCCAAGGCCTGTGGGTTTGCTCTGACCCGAATGGCGAACTTCTTTTGCCCGTTCACGTTCACCAGCGCCACGCCATTGATGGTCGAGATGGTGGGGGCGATCAGGCTTTCGGCAAAGTCATTGAGTTCAGAAAGATTGAGCGAAGGAGAATTCAGCGCCACAAACAAAATCGGGGCG
>RGCL01000236.1 GCA_009919175.1 Betaproteobacteria bacterium | reverse complement strand
TCAACCCATGAGCCTGGACACGCGTCAATCCCAGTTGGTGTCCAGAGGGCGGGAAAACATGGCCGGAGAGGTGTTCGATGAACAGCCCATACCCGCCAGTGAATGGGCCTGGGCCAAGTGCGATGCCCAGACGCCATTTCCCGGCACGCCCGACCCGACCCAGATCTGTCTGAAATCGGGTTTTGATCCCAGGCGCCTTTACCAAGTCACGTTTTCGGCAAAGGATCCCTATGTGCTTGGCATTGGATTTGCCGCCTGGCGTGATGTAGGCGCGTTCTTCAAACAGGCGCGTGCTGATGACTCGGGAACACCTAATCCGCTGGCGGGCGTGGTTCAGCACAGCATCGGTCGAGGTGTGTCGCAGTCAGGCAATTACCTTCGTGCTTGGTTGCATCTGGGTTTCAACCAGGACGAAACGGGACGTCAGGTGCATGATGGCTTGTGGCCCATCATCGCGGGCCGCCGCATCGCCCTTAATTTCCGCTGGGCACAGCCTGACGGCGTGCTGGAGTTGTACCAGGCGGGCAGTGAGGGGCCGCAATGGTGGTTGCCGCACCCGGACTCGGTGCGGGGCTTGCCCCCAGCGGGGATTCTGGATCGTTGCACCCGTACCCAGACCTGTCCCAAAATCATCGAGCATTTTGGCTCGGCTGAAGTATGGGCATTGAAATTGACGCCGGAGTGGGTGGGCACGGATGCCAAGCAGGACCTACCACTGCCGACCAATGTTCGGCGTTACTACATCGCCAGCAGTAACCATGGTGGTGGAGCGGGCGGCTTTGATACGAGCCTGCCTGGTGTAGGGTTGCCGACCGCGGGCCCCATGTGCCCTGGTAATAATTTTGGACAGGCCGTGTTGCCTGCCAACCCAGTGCCGCACAAGGAAACGGTCAATGCATTGCGCGTGCATTTCCGTCAGTGGGTCATGAAAGGGGTTGAACCGCCACCCAGTCGCTATCCGTTGCTGTCACGCAATGAATTGGCGCTGGCTGAAAAAACGGCCCTGGGATTTCCGACGTTGCCAGGATTGCGCAGTACGATTCCTGAGAG
>RGCL01000235.1 GCA_009919175.1 Betaproteobacteria bacterium | reverse complement strand
GTATAAGAGACAGGCGTCACAGAGCTGATGGTCGCACCGGTATCCACCCCATTCAAATAGATGTGCATGCCTGCGGCAGGTGCAATCGTCGATGCATTGGTGAAGGTCAATGACGCACTATTGGCAGTTGCTGCTGCCGTGTAGGCCGTCTCGGGATAAAAGCTCACCTGGGCGCCTTTGGGAACGGTGATGGCGCTTGAGGACGTGATGCTGCTTGCTGTGGTCGGCGCAACCACCTTGGCACCGGTATCCACACCGTTGACAAAGATACGCATGCCTGTCTGGGGAACGGTAGCAACACCACCGCTCACGGTCAGATTGTTGATCGTCAAGGCTGTTGCATTGGTGGTGTCTGATGTGGCCAATCCGTTGATAGCGGGTGCCGTGTCCACGCGGAGAACGGATTTCGCGTTGAGCACAACCTGCGTGGCCTGGCCCGTGTTGGGCAAGGCAGACTTACTGGGCGTGTAAGCGTAACCATCCGAGTTGGCCTTGATCGTCAGGTTTCCGTCTTCGACGCGCCGGTAGTACACCTCCAGCGTATGAGGATTACCCTCGTTGTCAAAAATTGTCTGTGTCGTCTTATGGTTGAAGGTGCTTTGACGGGGGTCGAACTGGATACCACCGCTTTGCGTGAACGCATTTTCGGTGGAATCCAGGATAGCGCTGAGACTGGAATGGGTGGTCTTGTTGCCCACCAGATTGGCTTCGGGCATCATGATCCGGCCCGCCTTGTTACCCGACCCATAGATGTCATCCGTCAGCGTGCCGTCCACCGTAGTCTGGTACCCGGTCAGGTACATCCCGTTTTCGTTGACGATATAGCCTTCCTTGTTCACACTGAACTGGCCGTTACGGGTGTAGTACAGCGCAGAAGGGTCGACGCGGGAAGTGCCCACATCGGTGGAGATACCCGAGGGAGAAAGCAGCCGGAACATGCCCTTGCCCGAAATCGCCAAATCCAGCGGGTTGGCTGACGTTGTCAGTGTCCCCTGGATCATCGGGCGACGCACCGACAGGTTTTGTGCCCCCATGCCAGCCCGCGCCACA
>RGCL01000234.1 GCA_009919175.1 Betaproteobacteria bacterium | reverse complement strand
CGGACATCCATCTCACTCAAATGAGAGTGCGCAGGGTCGTGGGCGTGGTCATGTGAATGAGAATGTGTCGACACAGAGTCCCCAAGGGCAGCAGGTTTGCTCAAGCCCAAATGATAGGCCAGAGCGCCCCGAATACAATGCCGGATTGTCCCAAGTCTTGCACTGCCCCGCCGTCGGGTGGGCTGACGGGGTCTGATTCACAGGAGAATTTTGTGTTCATTTCATCCGCTATTGCCCAAACCGCTCCCGCTGCTGCTGCCGGCGGCGACATGGCCTCGTCCCTCATGAGCATGCTGCCCTTGGTGCTGATGTTCGTGGTGCTGTATTTCGTCATGATCCGCCCCCAGATGAAGCGCCAAAAGGAACACCGCGCCATGATTGACGCCCTGGCCAAAGGCGACGAGATTGCCACCGCTGGCGGCCTGCTGGGCAAAGTGACCAAGCTGGGCGACAGCCACCTGGGCGTGGAAATCGCCGCCGGCGTTGAAGTTCAACTGCAGCGCAGCGCTGTGGTTCAAGTTTTGCCCAAGGGCACCCTGAAGTAAGCATCGGCGTCGGGAAGCCCCGACGTCTGACGCGCATTGCTGGACGCGCCATGAATCGTTACCCGGTTTGGAAATACGCGATCATCTTGATCGCTTTGTGGGTGGGCAGCTTGTACACGCTGCCCAATTTCTTTGGCGAGGCCCCGGCGGTCCAAGTCTCGGCCGGCAAGCCGGCCATCAAGGTCGATGCCGGCGTGCAGGCCAAAGTGGAAGAGGCCTTGAAGAGTGCCGGCCTCACGGCCTCGGCCTTGACGCTCGAGCAAGGCTCGCTCAAAGTCCGTTTTGACAGCACCGAGAGCCAGATCAAGGCCAAGGACGCCATCCAGCGCGCCCTGGTTCCCGATGCCCATGACGCCTCTTATGTGGTGGCGTTGAATCTGTTGTCGCGCTCACCCCAGTGGCTCAGCGCCTTGAATGCCGCCCCGATGTACCTGGGGCTGGATTTGCGCGGTGGCGTGCACTTCATGCTGCAGGTGGACATGCCCGCCGCCTTGACCAAAAAGGC
>RGCL01000233.1 GCA_009919175.1 Betaproteobacteria bacterium | reverse complement strand
GCAGGTAATTGTTTTCCGTGGGCTCGTCCAGGTTGCGCTCGTTGAATTTCTCCGAGCGAAACAAGGCCAGCCCCAGCAAGCCTTTGCGGTCAAACACATTGAACTTGGCCCCCACTTCAAAGTTTCGACTCTTTTCCGGGGGCGTGTTGAGCCACTTGAGGTTGTTGCCGCTGAGCGTGCCCGAAGCTGCGCTGGGCGTCCACTGGTAGGTGTCGCCCTGGGTGTTGTAGGACTGCCCCCAGGAGGTGTAGTAGGTGCTGTCGCTGTCGGGTTGCCACAACGCGCCCAACCGGGGGCTCCACAGGCTTTCGCTCATGTTGAAGGGTTGCTGGCTGAGGTTCAGGTAGTTGGCTTTGAAGTGGTCCAGTCGCAACCCGGCCACGATTTTGAAAGCCTGGGTCAAGCTGAGGGTGTCTTGTGCATACAGTCCCAGGGCCTGGGCTTTGAATGTGGCCATGGGAATGGCGGCTCGGGTGCCCGAAGCCACGGCGCCATCGTTGGGGGTGGCGGCGTTGGTCGGTGGGTTCACCAGCCCTGCCACCGTGCTGTTGTTGCGAAGGGCCTTTTCGTCATACAGGTCGACGCCCGCAATCATTGAATGCTTGAGCCCCCAGGCCTCGAAGCCTCCGGTGTAGTCTGATTGCAATTGGGTGATGTCGCTTTCGGCGCGACGTCCCTTGGGGCTGCGGTTGATCACCGCTGAGGCGAAGTTCTCGAGCGAGGTGCCGCTGGCGAATCGGGTGGCGCTGCCCAAGAGGTCACGCTCATAGTGGCCCTGCCTGAATTGGGTTTTGATTTGGCTGTCTTGTCCGAGTCGCCGAATGTGCGACAAGGTGCCGTAGGTGGTGTCCGTGCGCACGCTGTCGCTGGCCAGGCCATAGTAATTTTGCGGGTCCAGCAAGGCGACGATCCGGCCATTCACCGTCAATTGGGGATGGCTGTAAAGCGGACGGCCGTCGGTCTCGAGATGGTAGAGGCCGACGGAGTACTCGTCACGTTCGCCGATGCCCCAGCGGTAGGTCGGGGCAATGCCCTTTTTGTCGACCTTGG
>RGCL01000232.1 GCA_009919175.1 Betaproteobacteria bacterium | reverse complement strand
GGTGTATCCATCGGCAGGCGCTTTGGCCACACGGTCGACCCCAATGTTGCCCGCTGCGCCCACCACGTTTTCCACCACGACATTCTGTTGCCAGAGTTCGCCAAGCTTGTTGGCAATGAGGCGCACCTGCCCGTCCGGCGCACTGCCCGGCGGTGCCGGCACGATGACACGAACCGTCTTGTTGGGCCAGTTGGTGGCTTGGGCGTGTGCCATGCCCTGCAGCCCTAACACCGTGCCAAGCAAACACCCGATGATCCATGGGCGACGAAGATTGATATGCATAGATGTCTCCATTGATGAAAGGTTTATGGGCTGGGATGGATCCATTCCGGCAAGACGTCCACCGTCAGTCCGAGCAGAATGAATGAATTGCTTTTGCCGTGACCATCCAGATTGAGGCTGCCGTTCACGCCCCCCTCTAGCACATTGTCAATGACGAAATTGAAGCCCGGCAGCAACGGAAGGTCGTAGCGCTTGACGGACGTGGCGCCCCGATGGCCATAGGCCTGCAACACACGTTCCGGGGTGAGTTGCTGTGAAAGAGCTTGATAGGCTTGGGCGTTGTAGGGCATGACACAGACATTGAGTCGGTTACCTTTATCGCCAGCACGTGCGTGAGCCACGTGATGAAGGGGGACGCTTTGGGTCAGGCTATGGCTGGGATGTGTCACGCTAGCAACTCCTCAACACCTCGGAGGGTAAATCCCGTGTTCAACAACCCTGGTTCAATCAGGTAGGACTGGGTACGGATGCGCTGGGTGGTTCGCCACCGCACACCGCCACCTCCCGCAGGTCCACAGCAGTAGAGCGCCAACACCTCTCGAGCGGCCTGATCGGCGTCATCTTGCAGGGCGGAGGACGCGGCCAACCGAAGGCGAACATCTTGCGGCACGGCGGTGGAGGCTTGCCACAGCGTGCCGTCATCACCATCGTGCACACTCGCCAAGCCAATCACATCGATTCGCAGGTGCACCGGCAATTGACGCATGGCTACACGCTGCCTCAGCACCTCGGCCGCCTGACGGGCTCGGGCCACACAGTTGTGACCCG
>RGCL01000231.1 GCA_009919175.1 Betaproteobacteria bacterium | reverse complement strand
CCGCTGCGCCTGATCCATAGCCCTGGTTTGGGAACCGTTTGAATGCTGACCCGCTCATCCGACTGAAGTTCGGTGTCTTCCTGCATGACCACGGCATCTGCACCTGTGGGAATAGGTGCCCCCGTGAAAATTCTTGCCGCCTCACCCGGCCCCAAGGGGAGTCCATGGCTACCGGCAGGAATGCGCTGCGTCACACGCAACAACACCCCAACTTGGCCCACATCGGCACAACGCAGGGCATAGCCGTCCATCGAACTGTTGTCTTGCGCAGGCACTTGCAACTCGGCCACCAGATCCTGCGCCAACACGCGACCATCGGCCTCAAAGGTATCGACATGCACAGTCACATCTGGCAACGGCACACGGGCCAGTAAGGCAGGCAATGCCTCATCCAAAGTCAAAAGGGGCGGGCGCGGAGCATTCATGCCAATGGGGCTTCATAAACGAGGTCTTCGGCATTGTCCAGCATCCATCGCAACACTTCTTGGGGCTGATTCAAATCCAGCACCGGTCGCAGGGTGGTGGGTCGCAACTGATCGGGCACGCTGGTGGCGATGGCCTTGATGAACGGGTCTTCGAGGTAAAGGGTCTCGGCACCCGACTCAGGTCGCCAGACCTCGATTTTGGGCAAATCACTCGATTTGAAACCCTCGACCAGCACCCAATCGACCCCGTCATACACCTCGGCCAGCAGGTGATGCACTTTCGGCTCGACCCAATGTTCATATTCGCGCTGCAGCACCAGACGGCGATTGGAGGCCACCAACACCTCAAACGCCCCTGCCTGGCGATGACGCCAACTGTCTTTGCCGGGCTGATCGACATCGAACTGATGGTGGGCATGCTTGATCACAGACACCCGCAGGCCCTGCTGCTTGAGGCCAACGATGATTTGCTCGACCAAGGTGGTCTTGCCCGAGCCCGAAAAACCCGCAAAACCTATGACTTTCATGCGCACTGCTTTGCAATGTAGTCTTTGACTTGCTGCACACTGACCGGCATGACCTGCACGCGTTTGGGCTTTTCTTCGATGCCATTGAACGCCGCCGGA
>RGCL01000024.1 GCA_009919175.1 Betaproteobacteria bacterium | reverse complement strand
CTTGACCGCGCACCACAAACGTACCCGAATAGACTTGCTTGGCATCTTCCGGCGCGCAGTCATCTACGTCTTTGCGCACGGCCACCGATTCTCCCGTGACCAGCCCCACGCCGGTGAATTCACCACGACCCAGTGCAATCAGGGCATGCGAGAGCTGGTAGCCCTTGCCGATGGCGTTGTCTTCGCTCCAGGGATCGAGGTAGGCAAAGATGCGCTCGCGTCGCCACGACGAGGACACGATCATGATCACAAAGGCCACGATCAGCAAAATCGCGTTCAGGAAGAACATGGTGGCGTTGACGCCGCCCAGGAACAAGATGCCCATGGCGATCACGGCAATCACCATGAAGGCGCCCATGTCGGGCTCAGCCAGCAGCAAAAAGCCCACCACCCCAATGGCTGCCGCAATCGGCAACACCGCGCGGAAGAAGCGCTCTTTGACGTCGAGCTTGCGCACCATGTAGTTGGCGGTATACATGAGCACGCCCAGCTTGGCGAATTCGGACGGCTGGAAATTCATGATGCCCAGCGACAGCCAACGGCGAGCACCATTGACCCCTTTGCCGATGAAAGGCACCAGCACCAGGATGAGCAACACCAGGGAAGCAATGAAGACCCAGGGCGCCCAACGCTCCCAGGCCGTCATGGGAATTTGAAACACCAACAAAGCGGCCAAAAAGGCCAGACCCAAAGACAGGGTGTGCCGCACCAGAAAAAACGAGGGGGTGTAGCGTCCACCAAAGCGGGGGTTGTCGGCCATGGCAATCGATGCCGAATACACCATGACCAAACCCAGCGCCAGCAAAGACAGCAAGGCCATCAGCAACGCCGGATCAAAACTGCGAATGGTCACCGGCGCGGCCTTGGTCCTGGCAAATTCCTGGCCATGCAAGCGAACGGGCAACTCGTCCACGGTGGGTTCCTGGTCGGCCTTGGGCCACCATTGGCGCAGTCGACTCACCAGTGCATTCATGGTGTGCCTGCCTCCTCGCCCAACTCCTGAACAGCCTGCACAAAGACCTGGGCACGATGGACATAGTTCCTGTACATGTCCAGGCTCGCGCAAGCCGGCGAGAGCAACACGGCGTCGCCCGCCACGGCGCAACGCGCTGCACGGCGAACCGCCTCGGTCATGTCCACCGCATGGTGGATGTCCACGCCTGAAGCTTGGATGGCGGCTTCGATGAGGGGGGCATCCTGGCCCATGAGCACCACGGCGCGGGCATGCTGGCGAATGGGTTCGAGCAAGGGTGAAAAGTCTTGTCCCTTGCCCTCACCGCCCAGGATCACCACCAGGCGCTGCTGCGCGCCAAGGCCTTCGAGGGCGGCGACGGTGGCGCCCACATTCGTGCCCTTGGAGTCGTCGATGTAATGCACCTCATCGATGATGGCCACCGATTGGGTGCGATGCGGCTCGCCAGCGTATTCGCGCAAGCCATAGAGCAAGCTGGCCATGCTGCGTCCTGCGGCGGTGGCCAGGGCCAACGCAGCCAGGGCATTGAGGGCATTGTGCCGCCCCCGGATGCGCAAGGCGTCCGCAGGCATGAGCCGCTGCACATGGATTTCGGGTTCTTCGTCGTTCTTGCGGCGCTTTTGGGTTTCGTCGGCGGGATGCGCGCGCACCAGCCAGGTCATGCCATGCACCTCTTCCAGACCCCAGTCACCAGGGCGTTGCGGCAGATCAGGACCAAAGCTCTGCCAGCTCAGGGTCTGCTTGGCCTTTTTGCATGCCTCTTGCGCACCGTTTAGCCAAGCCATGATCGTGGGGTCGTGGCGCGGCACCACAGCCAGCGCGGGCGTGGTCGCGGCCGGCACAGGGCCAAACACATTGAACTTGGCGCGGGCATAGGTGGCCATGTCGCCGTGCCAATCCAGATGGTCCTGGGTGATGTTGAGCACGGTGGCGGCCGTGGGCTTGAAGTCATTGACCTCGTCGAGCTGGAAACTCGACAACTCCAGCACCCAGATGTCAGGCAGCGATTCCTTGAGCTTGAGTAAGGTGTCCATCAGACATGGCCCCACATTGCCCGCCATGGCCACGCTCGCGCCACTGCGCTCGATGAGGTGGGTGGTGAGTTGCGTCACGGTGGTCTTGCCATTGGTGCCGGTGATGGCGAGGATCTTGGGCGCATAGCCCTGCGCTTGGTGCAATTGATCCAACTCCGACTGGAACAAGGTGAGCTCGGTGCCCACCCACAAGCCCTGGGCTTTGGCGGCTTGCCACACGGCTTGCACCTTGTTTGGTGTCAGACCCGGGCTCTTGAACACCGCCCGCACATCGCTGCCTTGCACCAGGCTGGCGTTGAATTCGCTGTGCACCAAGGTCACCTGGTCTGCCCATTGCGCGAGTTCGCTGGCATGGGGAGGCTGGGGCCTGTCGTCCACCACGGTGACGCGCGCGCCCTGGCTCACGCACCAGCGCACCATGGACAAACCCGAGTCGCCCAGGCCAAGGATGAGAACGTGGGTATGGGCTTGCATCATCTGAGCTTGAGGGTGGACAAGCCCACCAGGCACAAGAGCATGGTGATGATCCAGAAGCGAACCACCACCTGGGTTTCCTTCCACCCACTCTTTTCAAAGTGGTGGTGCAAGGGCGCCATCTTGAGGATGCGCCGACCTTCGCCAAAGCGGCGCTTGGTGTATTTGAAGTAACTCACTTGCAGCATCACCGACAAGGCTTCCACCACAAAAATGCCCCCCATGACGGCCAGCACAATTTCCTGTCGAACGATCACGGCGATGGTGCCCAATGCGCCGCCCAGCGCCAACGCGCCCACATCGCCCATGAAGACTTGCGCCGGATGGGTGTTGAACCACAAAAAGGCCAGACCTGCGCCCGCCATGGCCGCGCAAAAGATCAGCAACTCGCCAGCCCCCGGGATGTGGGGCAGGAACAAGTACTTGGAATACACCGCATTGCCGCTCACGTAGGCAAACACGCCCAGAGCCGAGCCCACCATGATCACCGGCATGATGGCCAGGCCATCAAGGCCATCGGTGAGGTTGACGGCGTTGCTCGAGCCCACAATCACCAAATAAGTCAGGATCACAAAGCCCAGCACGCCCAGCGGATAACTCACTTGCTTGAAAAACGGCACCATCAGGTTGGCTTTGGGCGGCAGGTTCACATCAAAACCCGAGCTCACCCACGAGAAGAACAACTCCATCACGCGCCAGTTGCTGTTTTCCGAAATGCTGAACACCAGATACAGCGCTGCCAGCAACCCGATGAGGGATTGCCAGGTGTACTTCTCGCGCGAGCGCATGCCTTCGGGGTCCTTGCGCACGACCTTGCGCCAGTCATCGACCCAGCCAATTGCGCCCATGCCCCAGGTGACGATCAGCACAATCCACACAAAGCGGTTGGAGAGATCAAACCACAACAGCGTCGAGGTGGTGATGGCAATCAGGATGAGCACACCGCCCATGGTGGGCGTGCCTGCCTTGGCCAAGTGCGCGCTCACGCCATATTCGCGAATCGGTTGACCCACTTTCAATTCGGTCAATTTGCGAATCACCCAAGGCCCGGCAATGAGGCCAATGAGCAAGGCCGTGAGGGCAGCCATGACGGCACGGAAGGTCAGGTACTGGAAGACACGCAAAAAACTCAGGTCTTCATGGAGGGTTTGCAACCATTGCGCGAGGTTCAGCAGCATGAGGCCTCCTTGCGACCGGCAAGGGTCAGCACCTGTTCCACCAGTTGTTCCATGCGCATGAAGCGCGAGCCCTTGATGGCCACCGCGCCCAGGTTGCCCATGTGCTGCACGACCGCGTGTTGCAAAGCGGCCATGTCGTCAAAATGCTGGCCATGGGGCATGGCCGCGCTGGCGTGGCGGCTCAATTCGCCCAGGGTAAAGAGGTGATCGATGCCGCGCGTGGCGGCATGGGCACCCACCTCGGCATGGAAGGCTGGCCCCTGGTCGCCCACCTCGCCCATGTCGCCCAGCACCATGAGGCGCGGACCGGGCAAGGCGGCCAGGGTGTCGATGGCCGCGCACACCGAGTCGGGGTTGGCGTTGTAGGTGTCATTGAAAAGCTGGACCGCATGGCCCTGCCAATCGAGCTGCATCAGCTCCGAGCGACCACGAACAGGCCTAAAGGCATTGAGACCTTGAGCGATGTCCACCAGATGCACGCCAGCTGCCAAGGCCAGTGCCACCGCTGCCTGGGCATTCTTCAGGTTGTGTTCGCCCGCCATGTGCAATTGCAGCGTCAAGGGACCCAAGGGGGTGACCATGCTCAGGCGCCAGTGATCGTCCATCCAGCGGTGACGGACCAGGTCCACCTGCCCGCCACGGCCAAAGGTGCGGGTGTCGTGGCGCCCCGCCAGGGACTGCCACAGCGGCGTGTGCACATCGTCAGCCGGGAACACGGCCAAGCCCTGGTCGGCCAGATGGTCAAAAGCGCTGGCATTCTCACGCGCCACGGCCTCGACCGACTTCATGAATTCCTGGTGTTCGCGCTGGGCGTTGTTGACCAGCACCGCCTGGGGTCGTGCCCACTGGGCGATCTGGGCAATTTCGCCGGGGTGATTCATGCCCAGCTCCACCACCGCGACCTGGTGGTGGTCTCGCAGCCGCAGCAGGGTCAATGGCAGACCAATGTCGTTGTTGAAATTGCCTTCGGTGGCCAAGGCATCCTGGCCCCAGTGCGCGCGCAAAATGGCCGCCACCATTTGGGTGACCGTGGTCTTGCCATTGGAGCCCGTGACGGCCAGCAAGGTCTTGCCCCAGCGCTGACGCCAGGCGGCTGCGCACTCACCCAAGGCAGCGCGCGTGTCCTCGACCCGAATCACCGTCACCGCAGGGTCGAGCGAACGCAAGCGGTCTGGTGCGCAGTCCACCATCACCGCCACTGCACCAGCCTGCACGGCCTGCTCGAGGTGATCGTGTCCATCAAAGCGCTCACCGCGCAAAGCCACAAAACAGTCTCCCGCCTGGACCTGACGACTGTCGGTGCACACCCGCTCGATGTTGCGCCAGGGCGTGCCGCTTTGAACCCTGGCCTCAGGCAACAAGGCCTGCACGTCGGTCAAGGTCCAGGACAGGGTCTGGCTCATGCCGCCCTCCAGTCGCGCAAGGCGGCCTGGGCATGACTGGCATCCAGGAAGGGATGGCGCACGCCTTGAATCTCTTGGTAGGCCTCATTGCCCTTGCCAGCAATCACCACCCAGTCCTGGGCTCTGGCCTGGGCAATCGCCTGGGCAATGGCCAGATCGCGGCGCAACTCCACGGTCACACTCGCGCCGGGTTCACTCAGCCCACGCTGCATGTCGCGAGCAATCGCCATGGGGTCTTCGCTGCGCGGGTTGTCGCTGGTGAGCCAGAACTGGTGACTGAGGGTTTGGGCTTCGCGCGCCATGAGGGGGCGCTTGGCTGCGTCGCGGTCGCCGCCACACCCCAGCACCGTGATGACATGGCCTTGTGTGGCCTGCGCGAGGCGACGCACCTGGGTTAGCACTTTGCTCACGGCATCGGGCGTGTGGGCATAGTCCACCACCACATGGGGCACACCGTTTCCACCCAGACGCTGCATTCGACCCGGCACAGGCAAGAGGCGCTGGATGGCTTGCGCCACGCGCGCTGGCGGCAAGCCCCAGGCCATGAGCACAGACCAGACCAGCAAGAGGTTGTCCACATTGAAGCGACCCAGCAAAGAGGTGGTGAGGCTTTGCTTGCCACCCGGCCAGCGCACCTCCATCGCCTGTCCCTGACCATGGGGCAGATCACGCAAGCCCGTGAGTTGCACGCGCGCAGTGGGCGATGCCCCTTCGTCCACGCCCTCGCGCGAGCTCACGGTCCACACATCGAGCTCGGGACGTTGTTGTTGCAAGCGCTTGGCCAGCGCCTCACCAAAGGGGTCATCCACATGGATCACCGCCACCTTGAGGCCCACCCATTCAAACAGGCTGGCCTTGGCCTCACCATAGGCTTGCCAGGAGCCGTGATAGTCCAGGTGATCCGGCGTCAGGTTGGTGAAGACGGCCGTGTGCAGTTGCAATCCTGCCAAGCGGTGCTCCACCAAGCCAATCGACGAGGCCTCCATCACGCAGGCCTTGAAGCCGGCATCCACCCAGCGGCGCAACTGGCGGTGCAAGGCAATCGCATCGGGCGTGGTCAGGCCATCGTGCCCAGGCTCGGCCTGCAACTGCAACTGAGCTTGGGCTTCATCGGCTTGCACATGCCCCATCCCCAGCGTGCCCACCACCGAACAAGGCTGATCCAATTGTTGAAGCACATGACTGAGCCACCAGGAGCTGGAGGTCTTGCCGTTGGTGCCAGTGATGGCCACCATGGCCAGCTCACGGCTGGGTTGCCCGTAAAACGCATCGGCAATCCAGCCACTGGCGGATTTGAGCTGCGCATACGAGACCACCTTGTCGGTGTCCATGCTGTCCAGACCCAGGTGTTCCAAACCCTCGTTGTCGACCATGCAAGCGGCAGCGCCCTGGTCCAGCACCAGCGGCACATCCAGACGGGCATCGTGCCGGCGCCCCGGCCAGGCCAAAAAGCCGTCGCCCGCCTGAACGCGTCGGCTGTCGCCCTGTAAATCACCATGCACGCGCGCGCGCAGCCAGTCGGCGGCTTGCAATGGGGTGTGCAACACGGGCGTTGTCATTCCACAGCTCCGGTTGACTTTTGCGTGATCAGCATGGGTTGAATGGCCTTGTCGGGCGCCACACCCATCAACCTGAGCGTCTGCTGCACCACATGACTGAACACCGGCGCAGCCGTGTCACCGCCAAAGTAAACGCCCCGCGGGTTGTCGATCATCACCCCCACCACCAGGCGGGGTTCCTCAATCGGAGCCAGACCCACAAAAACGCCGCGGTACTTGGAGGTGGAATAGGTTTTGCCCTCGAGCTTGCGTGCTGTGCCCGTCTTGCCGCCCACCGAATACCCAATGGTCTGGGCTTTGGGTGCTGTGCCACGCTCGGAGGTGGCCATGGCCAACATGCCTCGCATGCGCTGGGCCACCTCGGGCTTCATCGCGCGCGTGCCACTGGGGGGCTCTTTTTGGCTCATGAGCGAGAGCGGCATCACCACCCCGTCGTGGGCAAACAAGGTGTAGGCCTGAACAAGTTGGAAGAGGCTGGTGGACAGGCCATAGCCATAACTCATGGTGGCCTGCTCAATGGGGCGCCAGGTGGCGTAAGGCTTCAAGCGGCCGGCCACTGCACCGGGAAACGGCACCTGAGGGCGCTGCCCGATGCCGACCTGGGAGAAGAGTTCCCACACATCCTTGGGCGGCATGCGCAGCGAGATCTTGACTGTGCCCACGTTGGAGGATTTTTCAATCACCTGCTCCACATTCAGACTGCCATGCGGATGGGTGTCAGAGATGGTGAAGCCCGCCATGTTGATCTTGCCGGGGGCGGTATCAATCATCGTGTCGGGTCTGATGATGCCTTTGTCGAGGGCCAGGCCCACCACAAAGGGCTTCATGGTCGAGCCAGGTTCAAAGGTGTCGGTCAAGGCACGGTTGCGCAGGTTGGCACCCGTGAGCAAACGCCGGTCCTCGGGGTTGTAGCTGGGGTAGTTGGCCAGGGCGAGGACTTCGCCAGTTTTGGCATCGGCCACCACCACACTGCCCGCCTCGGCCTGATGTTGCCGCACGGCCTCGAGCAAACGCTGGTAGGCAAAGTACTGGACCTTGCTGTCGATGGTGAGCTGCACATCGCGCCCGTCTACTGGCGGGACCATGCCGCCCAAATCTTCCACCACCTCACCGAGGCGGTTCTTGATCACCCGGCGCAAACCCGACTTGCCGCCCAGATCGGCATTGAACGCCAGCTCGATACCTTCTTGCCCGATGTTCTCCACATTGGTAAAGCCCACCACGTGCGCAGCAGCCTCGCCCTCGGCATACATGCGCTTGTACTCGGTGCGCATGAACACCCCCCTGATCTTCAGGTCTGAAATGGCTTTGGCCACCGGCTCGCTCACCTGCCGCTTGAGCCAGACAAAGCCCTTGTCTTCGTCCTTGAGCTTGTCTTCCAGCTCGGCCATGGACAAGCCCAGCAAGGAAGCGAGCTGCTTGAGTTGCTCGGGGCTGCGATCAATGGATTCCGGGCTTGCCCACACACTGGGCACGGGGACACTGGAGGCCAGCACCACACCGTTGCGATCCAGGATCCGGCCTCGGCTGGCTGGCAATTCGAGTTGGCGCACAAAGCGCACCTCGCCCTTCTTTTGATAGAAGGCGTTGTGCAAAACCTGCACGTGCAAGGCACGCACCGCCAGACCCAAAAAGCCCAGTGCGATCACCGCCACAATGAACTTGCTGCGCCATGTGGGAATGTCGGTGTTGAGCAAAGGGCTGCTGGACAAGCCCACGCCTTTGCCACTCATGGCTTGCCCCCCCTGGATTCGGTGGCAGGCGCAGCGCTCACCACGTGTGCGCGGCCTTCGGCATCGACCTTCACAAACTGCGTGATGGCGGGGGTGATGCCTTGCATGCCCAGGCGCTCACGCGCCTGTCGCTCCACACGCTGGGGCGTGGCCTGTGCACGGCGTTCGGCTTCGAGGCGATCGAGTTCGATTTCAAGGCGGTGCGCTTCCTGGCGGCTGCGTTCGATTTCTGTGACCAATCGGCGCGATTCATACTGCACCCGCACCAACACCAGGGCGGTGACCATCACCGCGAGGAAGAGCAGCACGTTCAGGCGGGTCATGCGTGCCCCTTGAGTGCGTGCGTGCGTTCAGCCACGCGCAAGATGGCGCTGCGGCTGCGTGGGTTGGCAGCGATCTCGGCCTCGCTGGCCTTGAAGCGCCCCACGGCGCGCAAGGGCATGGGCCGCTCGGGTGCAAAAGGCACGCGTCGATCCACCACCGCCTTGGCATGGCGTTGGATGAATTGCTTGACGCGCCGGTCCTCCAGCGAGTGAAAACTGATCACGGCCAATCGCCCCCCTGGTTTCAAGATGTGCAGACTCCCTTCAAGCGCTTGTTCGAGCTGCGCAAGCTCACCGTTGATGTGAATCCGAAAAGCCTGAAATGTGCGCGTTGCAGGGTTCTGGCCCGGCTCGCGGGTTTTGACCGTGTCAGCCACGAGCTGGGCCAACTCAAGGGTGCGGTCAAGGGGACCCCTCTCTTGCCTGCGTGCTGCAATCGCTTTTGCAATGGGTAGAGCAAACCGTTCCTCGCCATATTCACGAATCACCTCCGCCATGTGCGCCACCGTGGCCGTGGCCAGCCATTCGCTGAGCGCCTGACCCCGCGTGGGGTCCATGCGCATGTCCAGAGGTCCGTCGTTGCGAAACGAAAACCCGCGTGCCGGATCGTCGATCTGCGGAGAGGACACACCCAAATCCATGAGCACGCCCTCCACACTGTGCGCGGGCAACTCGCCCAGGGCCACAAAGGCGTCGTGCCGAATTTCCAGACGGGCATCCTGAATCGAGGCAGCCACCTGCACTGCCTCGGGATCCCGATCGAAGGCAATCACTCGCCCCTTGGGTCCGAGCCGGGATAAAAGCAAACGGGTGTGACCGCCCCGACCGAAGGTCGCGTCCACATAAGTGCCATCGGGCTTCACGTCCAAGGCCTCGATGGCCTCGTGAAGCATGACGGTGGTGTGTGTCCATTCGGTCGTCACCTCGTCCTCAGAAAGAAAAATCCTTGAAGGCGTCAGGCATGCCCGCTTGCATAGCCTGAGCTTCGTGAGCGACGTAGGTGGCCTTGTCCCACAACTCGAGGTGTTGGCCCATGCCCAGCAACATGACTTCCTTCTGAATGCCGGAGGCCTCGCGCAACTCAGGCGAAATCAGCACCCGGCCAGTGACATCCATGTCCACGTCCATGGCATTGCCCAAAAAGATGCGCTTCCACCACTGCGCATCCATGGGCAAGGCCGCAATGCGCGCTCTGAATTTTTCCCACTCGGGGCGAGGAAAGACCAACAAACAACCGTGCGGGTGGCGCGTGATCGTGAGCTGCGAATTGGCCAAAGCACCCAAGACCTCGCGATAGCGAGTCGGAACGGACAAACGCCCTTTTCCGTCGAGATGGAGTGAAGAAGCCCCTTGAAACACGATGAACCCTTGCTTGTCGATCCAGCTGCAAAAATGGGTTTTGATCCCTCTTTTTTGCACTAAGTTGCACGAAACCCCACTTTATCAGGATTCTTTCTTTTCAAGCAACTGCAAGAGGCACTTTTTTTCAATTAAATCAATTACTTATGCTTGCAAGAAAAATCTACCGAAGCAAAAAATAAAACCCTTCAAAATAAACGACTTACAAGCAGCATTAAAAGTGACTCCGGCTCAAACAGGCAAAAAAAAGCAGGCCTGGGGCCTGCTGGAGTGGGGCAAAGGGCGAGATTCTCAGTCGCCAAACATTTTTTGCTTGAGTTCGCGGCGCTGCTGGGCCTCCAACGACAAAGTGGCGGTGGGTCTGGCGAGCAAACGCCCCACGCCAATGGGCTCACCCGTTTCGTCGCAGTAGCCATAGTCGCCCGAGTCGATGAGGGCAATGGACTGCTCGATCTTCTTGAGCAATTTGCGCTCGCGATCGCGGGTGCGCAGCTCCAGCGCATGCTCTTCCTCGATGGTGGCGCGATCAGCGGGGTCGGGCACGATGACCGTGTCTTCACGCAAATGCTCGGTGGTCTCACCCGCGTTGTTGAGGATGTCTTGCTTGAGTTGTTGCAAACGCAGTTTGAAAAAAGCCAACTGGACATCGTTCATGTAGGCGTCGTCGGGCATGGCCAGAACCTCTTCGTCGCTGAGGGCATGGACGGGTTTGGATTTCCAGTTGTTGGCCAATTGAGGATTCTTTTTCACGGCAGCAGGCACCACAGGAGGCGGCAAGGATTCCGCGCGGGAATACGAGGCCTTGGCCGTGGTCGAAGCCACCGATTGCCCCGGAGGCGGCGGCACCAGCGACATGGCTTTGGCCGCGCGGGCAGAGACCTTGCGGCCATCGGCATGGGTGGGTGCGGCAGCAGGCGAAGCGACCGCAGGGACCGCTGCAGCCGTCGCAGCGGTTTTGGTTTTGGAAGTGGTTTTGGCAGGCGCAGGCGCCTTGCTGTGCGAGGTGGCCTTTTTGGCCGCAGGAGTTTTCGTTGCTGTCACTGTGTTGCGAGTGGTTGGCTTGGCGGCCTTGGCGGGGCTGGAAGCCCCCTTTTTGGACGCGGCGGGGGTTGCAGGTTTGCCGGAGGATGTCTTGACCACTGGCTTGGAGGAGGATTTTTTGACGGGCGCTGTGTTCACGCGGCTTGGTTTGGCTGCTGGTTTTTTGGCGGCAGGTTTTTTGGCCACCACTTTCTTGGCAGCAGGTTTTTTGGCCACCACTTTCTTGGCAGCAGGCTTTTTGGCGACGGGCTTTTTGGCAGCGGGCTTTTTGGCCACCACTTTCTTCACCGCCGGTTTCTTGGCCGCCGGTTTCTTGGCCACTGGTTTTTTGGCCACTGGTTTTTTGGCGACCAAACGGGAAGGTGATCGGGTCACGGCTTTGGCGACAGGCTTGGCCTTTTTCTTGGCAGCGGCTTTCATTTCACTCTCCCATTGAATACGACTAGGGCGTAGGTGTTGCCCAACCCCAGCGAATTCGCAACCCGGAGCTGGGCGTCAGTGCGCCGGGATTGTAATCACGCATGACACTGGGACAGACCCTGAAGGAAGAGATCTTTCGGCAAATCGATCCCGATGAACACCATTTTGCTCACTCGCTGCTCGCCAGGTGCCCATTTGGGTCCCAAATCGCTGCCCATGAGTTGGTGGACGCCCTGAAAAATGACCTTGTGATCGGTGCCTTTCATGTGCAATACACCTTTGTAGCGCAGCATGCGGGGTCCGTAGACGTCCACGATGGCCCCCAGGAAATCCTCCAGCTTGGCCGGGTCCAGTGAGCGATTGGTGCGAAATACAAAGCTTTTGACATCGTCATCGTGGTGATGGTGGTGGCCATGGGCGTGGTCGTGTGCATGCGAGGGATGGTCGCAGTGCTCACCGTGCTCGTGGTCATGGTCATGATGATGGTGGTGGCCGTGGTCGCTGCCCTCGCTGAGGAAATCCGGATCGATGTCGAGCTTGGCATTGAGGTTAAAGCCCCGCAGGTCAAACACTTCCTTGAGCGGCACCTGCCCGAAATGCACCACATGCTGTGGCGCACGCGGGTTCATGTGCTTGATGCGGTGTTGCAGGGCATCGAGCTCGGCGGGGCTCACCAGATCGGATTTGGTGATGAAGATCTGATCGGCAAACCCAATCTGTCGACGCACCTCCTGGCGGTCGTTGAGTTGCTGGGCGGCATGCTTGGCGTCGACCAGGGTGACGATGGCGTCGAGCAAGAACGACTCGGCGACTTCGTCGTCCATGAAAAAGGTCTGCGCCACGGGTCCGGGATCGGCCAGGCCAGTGGTCTCGATCACCACCCGGTCAAAGGCAATTTCCTTCTTGCGACGGCGCTCGGCCAAATCGCGCAAGGTGGTTCGCAAATCCTCGCGGATGGTGCAGCACACGCAGCCGTTGCTCATCTGGATGATGTTCTCGGTGGTCTCGGACACCAGGATGTCGTTGTCGATGTTTTCTTCACCGAATTCGTTTTCGATGACAGCGATCTTCATGCCGTGGGCTTCGCTGAGCAAGCGCTTGAGCAAGGTGGTTTTGCCGGATCCCAGGAATCCGGTGAGGACGGTGGCAGGTATCACAAAAGGCCTTTCATTTTTTGATCACCATGAGCCCCTTGAGGTATTCGCCTTCGGGGAAGCACAGGGTCATGGGGTGATCCGGGGCTGCAAAAAATCGCTCGGTGATGTAGCCATCGACGCGCGCGTCCGTGCCCGCTGAGGCCACGATTTTATGAAAGAGCTCGGCGCCAATGCCGCCCGAGCAACTGTAGGTGAAGAGCACGCCACCTGGCGCGAGCAATTTGAACGCCAGGCGGTTGATGTCCTTGTAGGCGCGCGCCGCGCGCTCGGCGTGGGCGGCGGTGGGGGCAAATTTGGGCGGATCCAGCACGATGGCATCAAAGCTTTGGCCTTCCTGGATCAGGCGGCGCAAGCTGGCATTGACATCGGCATCCCAGAACTGCGCATGCTCGCCCTGCACGCCATTGAGCGCCACATGCGAGCGCGCGCGCTCCAGCGCCGGCGCCGACGAATCAATGGTGATGACCTGAGCCTGATCATTCAAGAGGCCACTGGCCTGCATGCCCAACAACGCGGCCACGGTGAATCCACCGGTGTAGCCATAGCAGTTGAGCACACGCTGGCATCGCCGCTGCGCCACCACCTGACCAAAGCGCCAACGCGCATCGCGCTGATCCAGGTAATAGCCGGTCTTGTGACCTTCGGCCACGTCCAGGGTCAGCTTCATCTGGTGTTCGGTGATGGACAACTCGGTGCGCCCCTCGTCGGCATCGGGTTTGCGCAGCCAGCCTTTGACGGGCGTGAGGCCTTCGAGCTGCCTCACCCCCGAGTCGGATCGCTCGTGGATGCGGGACAGGCCACTGACTTGCAGCATCAACTCCGCCAGCACGGGTTTGAAACGCTCGGCACCACTGGAGAGGAACTGGGCGCACAAGGTGTCGTCATAGCGGTCAACGATGAGACCGGGCAGGCCATCGGCCTCGGCATGCACCCAGCGCCAGGCATTGCTGGCAATGCCCAGTCGCTCGCGCATGGTCCAGGCGGTGCGCAGCCGCTCGGCCAGAAACAATTCATCGATGCGCTGGGCTTCATCAAAACTCCAGATGCGCACGCGGATCTTGGAGCTGGGGCTGTAGGCGCCCCAGCCCAAAAAGCGGTCATCGCTGGCCACCACACGCACGGTCTCGCCAGAGTCGGCACGGCCTTTGGCAATGGCCGTGTCAAACACCCAGGGGTGTCCTCTGAGCGCCGAGCGCTCCTTGCCGGGTTTGAGTTGGATGGTCTTCATGGGGGTGGGGTCAAAGGCTCAGGTGTTGCGCTTGGCACGGGGGTGAGCCGAGTCGTAGGTTTGGGCCAAATGCTGGAAATCCAGTCGGGTGTAAACCTGAGTGGCCTGGATGCTGGCATGTCCGAGTAACTCTTGCACGCCACGCAAATCACCGCTGGACTGCAAGACATGACTGGCAAACGAGTGGCGCAGCATGTGCGGATGAACCGAGGTGGGCAAGCCCGCACCCAAAGCCCATCGCTTGAGCGACTGGCGCAAGACATGAGGGGTGAGGCGCTGGCCTCTTCTGCCCAGGAACAAGGCCGGGGTGGGATGGGCGGCATCCAGCCCCTGAGCCCGGATCGACATCCAGGCCTCGACGGCATCGAGCGCCGCCTGTCCCAGGGGGACGCTGCGGCGCTTGCCGCCTTTGCCCAGCACATGGACCTCGCGCCCTGGCACATCGATCCAGCCCGCCGCCTTGGGGCTGGCTTGCACATCCAGACCCACCAATTCAGACACCCGCAGGCCGCAGCCGTAGAGCAATTCAATCGCCGCATGGTCGCGCGCGCGGGACCACGGGTCTGCATCAGGGTCTTGGTGCTGAGCCAGCGCCACGGCATCGTCCACCGACAAGGCCTTGGGCAAGGGTTTGGCCGCCTTGGGCGCCTTGATGCCCACCAGGGGATGGTGACGCAGGAAGCCCTGTTGCACGCCATGCGAAAAAAGACTGCGCCAGCACGACAGCGTCAACGCCAGGCTCTTGGGGGACAGACCCTGGGCATGCAAACGCGCCACGGCCGCGCGCGCCCAGTGGGCATCGACCTGATCCAGGTTCAGGCCGCGCTCGTCGAGCAAGGTGCGCAAGCGCTGCAACTCAAAGGCATGAATGGCCAGGGTGCGCGGTGAAAGTCTTTTTTCATGCCGCAAATGGTCCAGGTGCTGATCAACCCAGTTTGGCCAGCCAGGCGCCTCACCCATGTGGCCTCAACCTTGCTGCAAGCGCGCCAGGCACGCCCCAGCCAGGTTGCCCAGTTGCTGCAGCAACTCCGTGCCCATGTTGGCGTGAAAGCGCTGGGGATCGGGCGAGGCCAGGACCAGCAAACCAAACACAGGTGCCAAAGGGGCTTCGCTTGCGGCGTTGGCACGCAAGGGGATGACCGCCATGGATTCGATCTCGTCGGGATGCGACATCCATTCGAGCAAACCCGTCATGGGCACAGGACCGCACAAGGGCTTATCCAGACCCTGAGCCCAGGCCGACACATCGGGCGAGACGCCTTGCACAAAGGGCTCAGCCTCGTAGACCTTGGAGAGGTTCCACAGGCGCAAACTCACCTGGGGCACCATGAAGCGGTGAGCCAGCGTCTCGGTCACGCGTTGCGGCAGCCCCGTGGCCGCACCCGCGCGCATGAGGCCTTCAGCCCAGGACATCAGGCGTTGATGCAAGACATCGTTTTCACCGCCATGGCGGATCAACTCCATGAGTCGCAACTCAAGCACGCGGATTTTTTCGCGCAGCATTTCGGTCTGTCGCTCGCTCAGGCTCACCGCCCGGTTGCCATGGGGGCTGGTCAAGCGCACGGCTGCCAGCACCTCGGCATGACGGGCAAAGAAATCAGGGGTACTCACCAAGAATTCGACGATGTCGTCTTCGGTGACGGTGGACAGGGGTGAACCGCTCATGGAGCCAACTCCTCAGGAATATCAATGTCGCCAGTGAACACTGTTTGTGCCGGTCCGGTCATGAACACCGAACCTGCGGGATCTGGCCAGGCAATGTGCAAAACGCCCCCTCGTGCATGGACCGTGACCTCGCCTTCAAGCCAGCCCTGGCGCAAGCCGGCCACCACAGCCGCGCACGCGCCAGTCCCACACGCGAGGGTCTCGCCTGCACCGCGCTCGAACACGCGCAGACGAATCGTGTGCGCATCCACCACGTGCATGAAGCCCACATTGACCCGCTCGGGAAACGCCGGGTGGTGCTCCACCAGGGGACCCAGGGTGGTCACCGGTGCTGTGTCCACATCGGCCACCCTGAGCACCGCATGCGGGTTGCCCATGGAGACCAACGCAAAGTCCACCGGGTCATGCCCCTGCACCTGGAGCTGCCAGCACAGGCCGGGCGGCCCGGGCTGGGCGCTGGCGTGCTGGGGGGCAAAGGGCAAACGGTCGGGGTGAAACCAGGGCGAGCCCATGTCCACCCGCACCGCGCCATTGGGCAAGGTCTGCAAGATCATGAGCCCATGCCCGACTTGCGCGCGCACCGTGTCGCGATCGGTCAAGCCCTGCTGCTGCACAAAGCGCACAAAGCAGCGCGCACCATTGCCACAGTTTTCCACCTGTGCGCCATCGGCGTTGTGGATCACGTATTCAAAATCGGCATCGGCGCGACGGGGTGGGCGAACACTCAGGATCTGGTCTGCCCCCACGCCAAAGTGGCGGTCCGCCAGCCAGCGGTATTGAGCGGCATTCAGGTTCAGGGGGGCACGGGTTTCGTCGAGGACAACGAAGTCGTTGCCCGCTCCATGCATTTTGGTGAAGTGAATCCGCATGGCTGCATTATCTGCAATCGCGACAGGCCAGCGCGCCATGCTGTGCTAACTTGCCCCATCGATCAACCCTGTTGCAGCTCAGGAGACCCCATGCGCATTCCCGAATGGACCCCATCCGCCCATCCCCAGCCCGATGACCTGGTGCAAGCCATCCTCAAGCGCCGGGGCGGCGAATTGATCAACCTGGACAAGGCTTTGCTTTGGAGCGAACCGCTGGCACGCGGCTGGAATGTCTACATGGGTCATGTGCGAACAGGCCTGGGGGCATCGCGCAAATGGCGCGAGCTGGGCATTTGCACCGTGGCCTTGCTCACCGGTGCGCAGTATGAATACCACCACCATGCGCCTGATTTCCTGGCCGCTGGTGGCACGCAGGCCGAACTCGATGCCCTTGGCCGTGCGGTGCAGGCGCAGCCCCTCAAGGCGGTCGATCAGCCCGAGCTGGGCGCCGTTGAACGCCTCATCATCCAGTACGCCGCACAGATGACGGTGCAAGTGCGGGTGGACGACAGCGTGTTTGCCCGCATGCAGCAGCAGTTCACGACCACCGAGCTGGTGGAGATCACGGCGGCGATTGCCAGCTACAACATGGTGGCGCGCTTTTTGGTCGCCCTGGGCGTGAGCCCCGAAACCTGAGCTGCTGCCTGAGAGAATGCCGTCATGGTCAGACCCACTCAATTCCTCCATCCCCAACGCGAGCCCTCGCCCCTGCTCAATGCCGCCACCGTGCTGATGTGGCGCGATGGCCCCCAAGGCCCCGAGGTGCTCATGACCCGCCGCTCCATGCAGGCGAGTTTTGCACCTGGCGCCTTCGTCTTCCCCGGCGGCGGCATCGATGACAGCGACACCGCCGCGCACGCGCTCAGCCTGCGGCGCAGCACGCAATCGGACTTGCGCCTCACCCAGGCTTTGGCCGCCATCCGGGAAAGCTTTGAGGAGCTGGGCATCGTCATCGCCGACCAAGCCGATGGCCAACCCGTGACGGCGCAAGACATTGCCAGGCTGGACCGCCAAGCGCCTTTTTACGATCAGGTCAAAGCCCTGGGCTGGCGCCTGAGGGCAGACCAGGTCTGGGTGCTGGCGCACTGGATCACCGACCGCGACATGCCCAAACGCTTTGATGTGCCCTTTCTCGCGGCGCGCATGCCGCAAGGGCAAATTCCCGTGGCCGACGAGCGCGAACAATTCGAGCCCATCTGGATTCGTCCCGAGGATGCGGTGCAACGCCATGCAGAGGGTCAGTTCTTCATGATCTTTCCCACGCTGCGCACCCTCGAGCGCCTTCGCGGCTTTGCCTCGGTGGACGCCCTCTTTGACGCCTTTGTGAGCGAGCAGCCCCTCTTTGTGAGTTGCCCACGTGCGGGCAAGCGCGCTGGCGAAATCGCGCGCTTCATGGAATCGGACTCGCCCTTTGGCGAAGTCGCCCTCACCTGCCCCGATGGGCAAATCGTGCACAGCCTGGACTGGCAAAGTGAACAGGCCGTGGACTTGCTCGCGCATGTCAAACGGCTCACCGCTCCCAACGCCAGCGTGATGACCGGACCGGGCACCAACACCTATCTTGTGGGCGATGACCAGACGGGCTACATCGTGATCGACCCCGGTCCCGCCGATGTCACCCATGTGGAGCGCCTGTGGCAACTCACGGGCGCCCGCTTGCGTCACATCGTGTGCACCCACTCCCACCCCGACCACTCGCCCGCGGCTGCGCTGTTGCAAGCCAAAGCCCAGGCTGCTGGCCTTGAGGTGGCCACCTGGGGCATGCCCTCGGGTCCCCATGCCCGAGCCGACAGCGTGTGGCAACCCGACCGCGTGCTGGGCGACGGCGATGAACTCTCGGTGCACGCCCATGGCATCGAGCACACCCTGGTGGCCATTCACACGCCAGGGCACACGGCCAACCACCTGTGCTTTTTGCTCAAAGAAGATGCCCTGCTCTTTAGCGGCGACCACGTGCTCAATGGCTCCACCACGGTGGTGCCACCACGCGACGGCAGCATGAGCGACTACCTCGATTCGCTGGACAAGCTCCTGGCCCTCATCCAGGCGCATCGGGTGGGCTTCATCCTGCCCGCCCACGGCCATGTGCTGGGCAATTGGCCGCATCAGCCTCACGATGCGCACGAGCGCGTGCAAGCGCTCAAGCACCACCGGCTGGCGCGCGAAGCCAAGATTGCCCAGGTGATGCAGGCTATGCCCGAGGGCGACCTCGACGACTGGTTACCCATGGCTTATGACGACGTGCCCGCGGCCATCTGGCCCGTTGCCCGCTTGTCGCTGCAAGCCCATGTCGAACGCCTGCAACAACGCCGCTGAGCCCCCGCCATGACCGACCTCGTGCACCCCAGCGCAGCGCAACGCCATGCGCAATCTCATCTCAATGGCTACCGCCCGGATGTGGATGGCCTGCGCGCCCTAGCGGTCTTGAGTGTGCTGGTCTTTCATGCCTTTCCCACCCTGCTGCCAGGCGGCTTCATTGGGGTGGATGTGTTTTTTGTCATCAGCGGCTACCTCATCACCGGCCTCATCCTGCGTGAACACGATGAGGGGCGATTTGGCTTCGCCCGCTTTTATGCGCGGCGCACCCGGCGCATCTTTCCCGCGCTCATGCTCATCCTGGGTCTGGGCTGGATCGTGGGCTGGCTGGCCTTGTCCTCCAATGAATACAGCAAATACGGCAAGTACATGGCCGGGGGCGCGGTGTTCCTGGACAACTTCATGTTCTGGCGCGATGCAGGCTACTTCGACAGCCAACCCGACACCAAGCCCTTGCTGCACTTGTGGTCCTTGGGCGTGGAAGAACAGTTCTACCTGGCCTGGCCCTTGCTGATTGCCCTGAGCCTCAAGCTCTTCCAGCGCCTGGGGGCGGTGCTGTGGACGCTGCTGCTGGCCTCTCTCATGTACACCTTCTGGAAAACGCCCCTGGACCCGGTGGGCGCGTTTTATTCCCCACTCACCCGCTTTTGGGAATTGCTCGCGGGCGCGGCTTATGTGGTGTGGGAGCGGCAGCGTTTCGTGGCGCGTCTGGGCACCCCCACCCCCTGGGCTGCCCCCATGGCGGTGCTGGGTTTTGGCTTGCTCATCGCGGGCTGGGTGCTGATTGATCCGCAACGCCTGTTCCCTGGTGCCTGGGCCTTGTTGCCCGTGGTGGGGGCAGTCGCGCTGATTGCTGCGGGTCGTCATCCCGGTTGGCACCAGCATGTCTTGCAACATCCCTGGCTGGTGTGGGTGGGGCTCATCAGTTACCCGCTTTACCTGTGGCACTGGCCGTTGCTGTCCTTTGCCCGCATCCTCGACGGTCACACCCCCAGCGTGGAAAAGCGCCTGAGCCTGGTCGTGGCCAGCTTTGTGCTGGCTGCGCTCACCCACCACTTCATCGAGCGTCCCATCCGCTTTGGCCCACCCAGCCGCCTGAGGATGACGGGCTTGCTTGTGGGCATGGCCGTGCTCTTTGGCCTGGGTCACTGGGTGAGCATCGGTCACGGCATGAAGTGGCGCTATGAACACCGCCTGGAGGCCGACCTTGCCTCGATGGTGATTGGTGCAGACCGGGGGCGCTGGGCTAAGCGCTGCGGGCTCACCGAAGAGGACATGCCAGGCATTGGCTTTTGCATGCAAAGCAACCCAGCGGTGGATTCGCAGTTCGTCATCCTGGGCGACAGCAAGGCCGAGGCCTTGTTCTATGGTTTGGCGCGCGAGTCTGCTGCCACGCAGTCCTGGGCCATTCTGGGGGGCACCAATTTCCTGGGCACAGGCAGCGACAACGACCTGGCCTTGGCACGCATCGAACGCGACCCCAAGGTCAAGGTGGTGGTCTTGCACAACGCCTTGCGCGGCATGATGCCGCTTGAACACGGAACGGGACGCGTGCTCACCCCGCCCACCGAAGAAGCCATGACCAGCTGGCTGACCACGTATCGCGCCCTGTTCGATCGCTTGCAGCGCAGCGGGCGCCATGTGGTCTTTGTGATGGACAACCCCACCTTGCCCGACCCCAACGATTGCATCTCAGGCCGCATGTCCGATTGGCCCTTGCTGGGCGACTTGCTGCACCGCAAGCCCAACCCCTTGTGCACACAACGCTACAGCGATCACCGCCTCTGGACCGCACCCTACACCGAGTTCGCCCGGCGGCTGCAGGCCGACAACCCCCAGGTGCTGGTCTACAACCCCGTGCCCCTGCTGTGCGACGAGGCCAGCGACCTGTGCCCCATGTCACGCAATGGCCAATTCCTCTATAGCTATGGCGACCACCTCTCGGATCACGCCAGCTCGCTGGTCGCGCGGGACTTGCTCGCACGCCTGCGTGCGCGCTGGGCTTTGCTGGTTGAATGAAAAAGTGAAGTTCGCCGATACGCCGGATTCTGTGCAAGGGGTTGCCCCCTTGTGACCGTCATTCATCTTGGCCGAGGGTCACCCACTCGGCTCGGTGCTGCCGACCCGCCAGCTCCGCGGAGCCACATCAACGCTGGCCTACTTGGCATTGCTGCGCGCAGAGATTGCCCGTTTCACCCGAACTCAATCGGCTCGTCTCTGTTGCTCTGATCCTCACCTCACGGTGGAGAGGTGTTACCTCCTGCGCGTCCGGACGTTCCTCCAGTGCGGTGTTTCCACCGTTGCACCAGCGACGGCCTGGCGAACTTCACGCCCGGATTATGGGGCACGCGCATCTCGTATGCTTGGGGACTCCATGATCCGAATCAGCGAACTCAAATTCCCCCTCGATGCACGCTTTGATCCCCCAGAGCCAGCGGCTGATCCGCCGGTGGTGATCGAAGCGGTGTGGGAGCGCGCCGCCCAGGTTCTGGGGCGACCCGTCAGTGAACTGGTGCAGCGCTCGGTGTTCAAGCGCAGCTTTGATGCCCGCACCAAGCCCTTGCATGTGGTCTACATCGTCGATGTGGGCCTGGCCTCGCCAGAGGCTGAAGCCCAATGCCTGCAAGGCCTGGGCAGCCACCCGCATGTGCAAGCCACGCCCGACATGCGCTGGCATCCTCCCATCGACACACAGCGTGCCAGCCAGTTGCGCGCGCGCACCTGGGCTGCAGGTGAGCGCCCGGTGGTGGTGGGCTTTGGTCCCTGCGGGATTTTTGCAGCCCTGGCGCTGGCCGAAATGGGTCTGCGCCCCATCGTGGTGGAGCGCGGCAAATCCGTGCGTCAGCGCACGCAGGACACCTGGGCGCTGTGGCGCAAGCGTCAGTTGCATCCCAACAGCAATGTGCAGTTTGGCGAAGGCGGAGCCGGCACGTTTTCCGACGGCAAGCTCTACAGCCAGATCAAGGACCCGCGCCACCTGGGTCGCAAGGTCATGCAAGACATGGTGCAGGCCGGCGCCCCTGACGACATCCTTTATGCCGCCCACCCGCACATTGGCACCTTCAAACTGGTCAAGGTGGTCGAGGGGCTGCGCGAGCGCATCATCGCCCTGGGGGGCGAGATCCGCTTCGAGCACCGGCTCAGTGAGGTGATGGTCAAGACCTTGGCCGATGGCGGGCGCGCGGTGCAAGGCATTGCCCTCACGCACATGGACACTGGCGAGGTGACCGAGCTGGCCACTGAGCACCTGCTGCTGGCCGTGGGTCACAGCGCGCGCGATGTGTTTGCCCTGCTTTGGCGGCTGGGTGTGCCCATGGCCGCCAAGCCGTTTTCCATTGGGGTTCGCATCGAACACCCGCAGTCGGTGATCGACCGCGCGCGCTGGGGTCCGCATGCAGGCCACCCCATGCTGGGTGCCGCCGACTACAAGCTGGTTCACCATGCACGCAATGGGCGCAGCGTCTACAGCTTTTGCATGTGTCCTGGTGGCACGGTGGTGGCCGCCACATCGGAGCTGGGCCATGTGGTGACCAATGGCATGAGCCAATATTCCCGCGCCGAGCGCAATGCCAATGCAGGCCTGGTGGTGGGCATCGAGCCCTCAGACTTTCCCACCGACCCCGAGGTGCTGGCCGCGCATTTGCCCGAGTTGCCCCCCGAGCAGTGGGTGCAGGGTCCGCCCCTGGCCCTGGGCGGCGTGGTCTTGCAACGCCAGCTCGAGCGGCTGGCTTTTGAGGCGGGTGGCCGCAATTACTCGGCACCGGGTCAGCGTGTGGAAGATTTCCTCGCAGGCCAGGCCTCGGACCATGTGGGCGAAGTCACCCCGTCTTACAAGCCAGGGGTCACGCCTTGCGACCTCTCCACGGTTTTGCCCGGCTACGCCATCGAAGCCATGCGGGAAGCCTTGCCGGTGTTTGGTCGCAAGCTGCGCGGCTTTGATGCCCCCGACACCTGGATGACGGGCGTGGAGACGCGAACGTCCTCGCCTGTTCGCATCCATCGCGACGCCCAAGGACAAAGCCCCGGCTGGCGGGGCTTGTATCCGGCCGGTGAAGGCGCGGGCTTTGCAGGGGGGATCTTGTCGGCGGGTGTGGACGGCATCAAGGCCGCCGAACACCTCGCCACACAATGGCTGGCCTTGCACCAGCCCGATTGATCAGCCGCGCGACTCCAGGGCTGCGATGCGCTCTTCCAGCGGCGGGTGGCTGGCAAAGAGTTTGCCCACACCACTGACGATGCCAAAGGCAGCCACGCTTTGGGGCAAGGCACCCGGTTGCATGGCGCCCAGTCGATGCAAGGCATTGATCATGGGTTGCTTGCGGCCAAGCAAGTCGGCTGAGCCTTCATCGGCGCGGAATTCACGCTGACGGCTGAACCAGGCCACGATCATGCTGGCCACGATGCCAAACACCAGATCGAGCACAAAGCTGGTGACGTAATAGGCAATGCCAGGACCCGAGGACTCTTCATCGTTCTTGCGCAAGAAGCTGTCCACCGCATATCCGACCACTCGGCTGAGGAAGATCACAAAGGTGTTGAGCACGCCCTGGATCAGGGTCAGGGTCACCATGTCGCCATTGGCAATGTGGGCCACCTCGTGACCCAGCACGGCTTCGATTTCCTCGCGGGTCATGCCCTCAAGCAAACCCGTGGAGACCGCCACCAGGGACGAATTCTTGAATGCGCCGGTGGCAAAAGCGTTGGGTTCGCCTTCATAGATCGCCACCTCGGGCATGGCAATGCCCGCACGCTGCGCCAGGCGAGAGACGGTGTCCACCAGCCAGGTTTCATCCGGCGATTGGGGTTGGGTGATGACCTGCGCTCCCGTGCTCCACTTGGCAATGGGCTTGCTCATCAACAACGAAATGAATGCGCCGCCAAAGCCCATGATGAGGGCAAAGCCCAGCAGGGCGGAGAGGTCCAATCCGTTGGCCGTGAGGTAACGGTTCACCCCCAGTAAGCTGGCCACTATGCCCAACACCAGCACCACGGCCAGGTTGGTCAAGACGAACAGAACAATGCGTTTCATGGTTTCCTTTGAGACCGACCTCGAAGGAGGTCGTTGAGACCAGATGTTAGGGCTCATGTCTCCCAATTCAAGGGGGCGCTGAAAACCCCTACACGCCTCTACACCTTTCGCTCATGCGCCCTGGGTCAAGCCCGGATCGCGGCGGGCCGGACGAAACACGGTGTGGTCAGCGAAAAAGTCGGCCTCATCCTGACCCAGCATCCAGCCTGGCATGCCCATCACAGGCAAAGGGGTAAAGGGTTTGCGGGCCAAGACCTCGGCGCTGAGTTGACTGGCCATGCCGTGCGCCAGCGTGGTTTCCTCAGTGCCCCAGTCCGTGGGCCAACGCAACACATGCGCGGTGATGCCCTTGAAAGGTCGCCTGAGGTGATCGAGCAAGGCGTGACCCACGATCACCCAGCGGCATTGCGCCCAGGCCGATCGCAAATCGACAAAGGCACGCTGCCACTGCCGTTGCGCAATGGCCTGCCACAAGGCATCGGGTGCCTGCAACAGCAAGCCGTTCTCGTCAAACACGGTGATGGCATCGCGCACGGGGCCGCGCTGCGCGCGAATGCCCTCGCGCGAAATGACCTCAGCTTGCAATCGATTGAAATGCCACTTGAGCACAGGCAGGCGCAACCAGCACAGGGCGTTGAAGCCATCGTGCCAGTTGTCGCGCGTGGGCACTGCGCGCTGCTGGTGGATGAAAACTTCATAGGGCAAGTCGGGGGGCAATGCGTCACCGGGAATGAATCGCGGCAGGCCAGAATGAGCCGATGCCGACTCGTGACTCAAGCTGGCCGTCAACCGGTTCATGGCTTGGGCCATGCTCAAACCCAAGGCCAAGTGGTCCTGCACCGCCTCGCCCCAGGCCGCATAGGCTTGCAAGCCAGGATGCCGCCAATCTGGTTGCGCACCCCAGTCGGTCAATGCTCAACCTGCCAGGACAAGGTGTCGCCCGCGCACAAGGGGGTGAGCTGGCCATCGCCAAAGCTCAGGGTCTGCGGCAAGGTCCAGGGCTCGCGTTTGAGGGTGAGTTGTCCCGTGTTGCGGGGCAGTCCGTAAAAGTCAGCGCCATGGAAACTGGCAAAGGCCTCCAGGCGATCGAGTGCGCCCGCCTGCTCGAAGGCCTGGGCATACAAGGGCATGGCACTCAAGGCCGTGTAGCAGCCTGCACAGGCCAGGGCGTGGGCTTTGAGGTGGCTGGGGTGGGGGGCACTGTCGGTGCCCAGGAAGAAACGCGGGTTGCCGCTGGTGGCCACGCGCAGGAGTTCAAGCCGGTGCACCTCACGCTTGAGCACGGGCAGGCAATAGTAGTCCGGGCGCAAGCCGCCCGTGAACAATGCATTGCGGTTGAAGAGCAAATGGTGTGCGGTGAGGGTCGCGGCCGTGAAGCGGTCTGCTGACTCCACATATTGGGCGGCATCCTTGGTGGTGATGTGCTCCACCACGATCTTGAGTTCGGGGAAATCGCGCCGCAAGCCCATCAGATGACGTTCGATGAACACCGCCTCGCGGTCAAACACATCCACCGCTGGGTCGGTGACCTCGGCATGGATGAGCAGCAGCAAGCCCTCGCGTTGCATGGCCTCGAGCGTGGCGCGCACATGCTGCAAATCGGTCACGCCCGAGTCGCTGTTGGTGGTGGCACCCGCCGGATAGAGCTTCAAGGCCACCACGCCTGCTGCCTTGGCCTTGGCGATTTCGGAGGCTGGTGTGCGGTCGGTGAGGTAGAGCGTCATCAAGGGCTCAAAGGCATGAGCGGCAGGCACAGCGGCGAGGATGCGGTCGCGATAAGCCATTGCCTGCTCGGCGGTGGTCACCGGCGGCTTGAGGTTGGGCATGATGATGGCGCGTGCAAATTGCGCGCTGGTGTGGGGCACCACCGTTGCCAGGGCCGCGCCATCGCGCACATGCAAATGCCAGTCGTCGGGTTGGGTGAGGGTGAGGCGATCCATGGGCTTGGGCTTTCAAAGAAAGGTGGATTCTCTCAAAGCCCGCAAGGCCGGGGGATCATGGGCAGATCAAGGGCGCTTCAAGACCGTCATCACCTCATCGAGCCGGGGATGTAAAACCGATGCACCCGTCTTGCGTTCGCGCAGGACTTGGGGATCGATGTGCTCGGCCAGCAGACTCAATTGATGGCACAACACCGAGGCCTGCATGGCCACCAGTTCAGGGTGGTGCTGAGGATCCAGGATCACCAGACCAGAGAGCCCTTGCTCGCGCTGGCGCTCCTCAAATTCCTCCTGCGCCTCTTTTTGCAGGCGCGCAATGTCCTCGGGGGACAAGTGCAAGCGCTCGGCTTCTTCGGCGATCGCGGCTTTGCGCGTGGGCAGGTTGTCACCGGCTTGCAGGTCTTCGAGCAACTGGCGCTTGAATTCGTCACGGTCGATGCGCAACTGGTCGGTGAAGGCCGACGCCAGCAAGCCCGCAGGAATGGCAAAGATGCCCACCCCCACCAGCGACAACACCACCGTGAGCGTGCGCCCCCAAGGGGTCACGGGCGAGATGTCGCCATAGCCCACCGAGGCCAGGGTGATGACCGCCCAATAAATGGCTTGCGGGATGTTTTCGAACTTGTCGGGCTGGGATTCATGCTCGAGCAAATAGCCCAGGCTGGCGGCCAGCACAATGAGCAAGAGCATGATGAACACCGAAGCAAAGATCACCTGCCACTCGCGTCGCAACACCTTGTAGAGCGTGACCGTGGCCGTGGTGTATCGGGTGAGCTTGAGCAAGCGCGCGAGCCGGAACACGCGCAAGAAGCGCAAGTCCACCTGATTGGGCCAGATGGTTTCGAGCAAAAAGGGCAGGATGGCGAGCAGGTCGATCAACGCCTGGGGGCTCAACACATAGGCCCCGTGCGGCGCAAAAGCACGCTTGAAGCGCGGGTTTTCAGGTGCGATGTAGAGGCGAATCAAATACTCCACCGTGAAGACCCCAAACGCCACGGTGTCGATCAGGATGAACTGCAGCGACAAGATGTTGTGCACCGATTGCACCGACTCGAGCACCACGCAAACGATGGAGAGCAGCACCCAGAACACGATGAAGTTGTCCACATAGACGCGCAGCTGGCCCGAATGCCCCGTGGGCTCCATCAGGGCGTAGAGCTTGGCGCGAAACGTGCGCCCCTGGTTGAGCGCCTGGAACTCGCGCCAGGCCGGCACCACATTGCGGGTGAGCTTGAGGATGCGCAGCAGACGAACCATTCGCAGCAGCTGCAAGCTGGCCAAGTCCACCCCGACCAGCGCCGTGAGGTAGAACGGAAAGATGGCAATGAAATCGATGAGCGCATAGGGGCTGGCCATATAGCGCAGCCGGGCAAAGGACTTGCCGTGATACCTGGGATCGAGCGGCGCCACCCACACGCGCAGCAGGTATTCCACCGTGAAGATGGTCACGCAGACCCGGTCAAAGCCTTGCAGGAAATCGGCATGCGCGAGTTCAATCGCCTCGACATGCTCGGCGAAGATGGCCACCATGCTGAAGATGATGACCCAGGCGATGAGGTTCTCAAAGGTTTGGGCGTACCCATGTCGGGCATGGGGGTCAAACAGCAGGCGATGCGCATGGTCGACCCAGCGTCCCCGTGACTGCGAATGGGGGTGTGGCGTGTTCATGGCGAGGTTTTACCTCAAGGCCTGGTTCACGCTGCCCAGACAAAGTGCGCCGCGGGTCTGATCTGACCAGGCGCTGATGTGCATCAAGCCAAGGCGTGTCGCACGGCCAGATGGGCGAACACCATGCCCGGCCCAAGCGTGATGCCCGGCGCAGGATACACCCCACCCATGATGGACTGCATGTCATTGCCCAGCGCATACAAGCCCGCCAGCGGCTGGCGATCTGCACCCAGCACTTGCGCGTGGGCATTGGTGGACCACCCAGTGGCCGCCCCGATGTCGCCCGGATACAGGCGCACGGCATAAAACGGCGCTTGCGCCAGTTCGCCCAGGCACGGGTTGGGGCCGCTCCAGCTGGCATCGCCCAGGTTTTGCTGGTAGGCCGTCTCGCCCCGGTGAAAGTCCGGGTCATGCCCCGCCACGGCATGGGCATTGAACTGGCGCACCGTGTTGCGCAAGACGTTCGGATCCATTTGCAGTTGTCGCGCCAAGTCGTCCAGGCTGTGCGCCTGGATCAGGTAATCGTCATCGATGAACGCTTGCAGCCCATGACCCCCAGGGCGCACCATGCCCAGGCCATAGGCCTTGATGGCGCGCGCATCGGCCAGCAAAAACGCCGGGATGCTGGGTCGGTCTTTCTGCGCAGCCCGCATGGCCAGGCCAAAGCGGTGATAGGACATGCTTTCATTGAGAAAGCGGTGACCCTCCCCATCGACAACCAGGGTGCCAGGCTTGGCACGGTCCATCACAAAGTGTGGGAACACGGCCTGCGTGCCATCGGCTCGGTCGCGCAGGGACACCGGTGCCCAAAACGCATGCGAGGCCGCGCCTTGCCCATAGCTTGCGCCAGTGGACTCGAACACATCGTGAAAAGCCCCGGTGTGGCCGGGCGCACCGGGACACCAATCCAGGGGCAACTCACCCAAGAGGCGGTGCCGCCGCAGGGGGTGGCGGTTAAAGCCGCCCGTGGCTGTCATCACCGCCTTGCTGGCGCGCACACTGAGCTCAGCCCCACCCTCCACGCCGCGCAGGTGCAACTGGTGCGCCGGTCCCTGAGCGAGCGCCTGCAAGCCCGTCACCTCGGTCTGCAAGACCAGGGTCACCCGCGCATGGGACATGAGCGAATGCAGCAAGCGCCCCACCAAAGCATTGCCCATGACCCAGCGCGTGCCGCGCGGATGGCGCAACCGATCCCAGGCATGGCGCAAGAGGATGCGCACAGCATGGCGCAACGAAGCCCAACTGTGGCGCATGCCCAGCAAGTGGTTGATGTCGGTGCGGTCCACCATCATGCCGCCCAGCACCGTGAACTCGGGAATGGGCTCGCGCACCAAGTCCATGTGCTCTCCCAGCACCCGCGCATCAAAGGGCAAGGGCTCGATGGCCCGCCCTGCCAGCACGGCACCGGGCTGGTCGGATTCATAGTCGGGATGTTTGGGGTAGGGGCGGTAGTGGACGTGGGTGTCGCGCTCCAGGCGGGAGACGGCTTCTTGGCCATGGGCAAGAAAGGCCTCGCGCACTGCAGCATCGGAGCGGGATCCCACCACGGTGTTGAGGTAGGTGCGGGCAGCCTCCAGCGTGTCGCTGGGGTTGACCTTGGCGCTGTGCGGATTGCCGGGCACCCAACTCGTCCCCGCCGACCAGGCGGTGGTGCCGCCCACATGCGAGGTGCGCTCGACGATCAGCACCGAAGCGCCCTCGAGCGCCGCAAAGAGGGCGGCCGACAAACCCGCGCCGCCAGCGCCCACGATCACCACGTCGTATTCCGATGCCAGACCCTCAGGGCCATTGCGCAACACCTTCATGCCGCGGTCTCCAGTAAAAAAGCCACCATGGCCTCGCGCACTTTGCCAAACATGTCAGCGCCTGTCACGGTGGGACAACCCTGCTCCCTGGCGCGGGCGATCAGCGGGGTCACCGCAGGCGAGGTGATGACACACCCCACGGTCTGCTGCGGCCTGAGGCCGGTGAGGTCCAGGGGCAGCGGGTCGTGGGCTTGCATGCCCGTGGGCGTGGCGTTGATGAGGATGTCATGCCCCATCGCCTGGGGCTTGCCCGCGCTCACGCGATCTGGCGCGAGGCTTTGCAAGCGGGCGATGAGCGCATCACGGCGGCGCACATCGGCATCGTGAATGTGCACGTGACGCGCGCCCGCCACCACCACCGCATGCGCAATGGCCGAGCCCGCGCCACCCGAACCCACCACCAGCACCGACTTGCCCCTGGGGTCGGCGCCTTGCTCGATGAGGGCTTGCACATAGCCCAGGCCGTCGCACATGTCGCCATGCCAGCGCCCGTCGGGGCGACGGCGCAAGGTGTTGGCGGCCTGAACGAATTGAGCCCGCTCGGTGGCGGAGGCACACAAGGCATAGGCCGAAAACTTGTGGGGCACGGTGACGATGAGGCCGTCCAGGTTGTGCATGGTGCTCACGCCCTCAAACCACTGGGTCAACGCTTGGGGCCGGACATGGGCGGGGATGCACACGGCGTTGCGCCCCTGGGCTTCAAAGGCCTGGGTCATGCCCCAAGGGGATTTGACCTGGGCAATGGGGTCGCCCACGATGAAATGGATGCGGGTCGCCCCGCTGAGCGCGTCAAGCATGTCTGGCCATGAAATTCTTTTGCGATAGGTGGTCATGCTAACCGAAAACCGCTAAACTGGAACTTCATTCCATTTTTGAATTTAATTTCATCGCATGAACGGCATTCTTGAACGCACCTTGGCCATCCTGGAATTGCTGGCTCAGCACGGCGAGGGGCTGGAACTGGTCCAGGTGGCCGACCGCCTGGGCATCCCCAAAAGCGCGGTTCACCGGTTGCTGGCCAGCCTGATGCACACTGGCTATGTGCGCCAGGTCAAAGGCCACGGCCAGTACTTGCTCACCACCAAACTGGTATCAATGGGGCTTTCCTACCTGAGCCAATCTGGCATCGTCGATGTGGCTCAACCCCTGCTCAACCAGTTGGCCGAGCGCTCGGGCGAGCTGGTCAGGCTGTCGGTGGTCGATGGCGAACGCCTCACCTGGGTGGCGCGTGCGCAAGGCGCCCGCCAGGGTCTGCGCTACGACCCGGACATGGGCAGCGATGCCCGCCTGTCGTGCTCATCGTCGGGCTGGGCCTGGCTGTCCACCCTGGACGACAACCAGGCCTTGGCCTTGCTGGCGCATCAGGGGCTGGGCAGCCCCAGCGACTTTGGCCCCAATGCGCCCACCAGCTTGCAAGCCGTCATGGCCGAGGTGCAGGCCACGCGCGAGCGCGGCTACAGCATCACGGTCGACACCTACACCCTGGGCTTGTCTGCGATCTCGGCTCCGGTGCGCTTTGCCGGTCAGGCCGCGTTTGGGGTGGTGACGATTGCAGGTCCCTCGGTGCGACTCGATGCACCGCGCATGGCCGAGCTGGCACCCGATCTCATGGCTTGCGCCCAGCAGCTGGCCGCCGCCAGCGGCGCATCGCCTTTCTTCCAGCTCACCGCCAGCCCCAGCGCACAAGCCGGGGCAGCGGGCAATGACAAGCGCCCCATCTACGCGCCCTGAGGATGACCCAGCCGACCCAAGCCCCTCAAACCGTCCACACCGATGTGCTGGTGCTGGGCTCGGGTGCGGGCGGCTTGTCGGCGGCGGTGACCGCTGCCCACCTGGGCATGAAGGTCATCGTGGCCGAGAAAGCCCAGCGACTGGGTGGCACCACGGCTTGGTCGGGCGGCTGGATGTGGATCCCGCGCAACCCGCTCGCGCGCGAGGCGGGTGTGCACGAAGACCCGCAAGCGCCGTGGTCCTACCTTCAAGAGGAATTGGGCACACCGTGGGGGCAGCCGCAAGCCGCGCGCGTGCAAGCCCTCCTGCGTCATGGCCCGGCCATGGTGGATTTCTTTCGCCGTCACACTGCCTTGCAGTTCATCGATGGCAACGCCATTCCCGACTTCCACGGTCAGCGCCCGCATGCGGGCTTGGGTGGGCGCTCGGTGTGCGCAGCCCCCTTTGATGGCCGGGCGCTGGGCGCCGACCTTGCCCGCATCGAACCGCCCCTGCCGCCCAACACGCTGTGGGGCATGGGCATCGCAGCGGGCAGCGACTTGCGCCATTTCATCAACGCCTTGCACAGCTGGGCTTCGTTCAAGCATGTGGCACGACGTCTCACCCGCCATGCCATCGATCGCCTGGTGCATGGCCAGGGCACGCACATGGTCAACGGCCACGCTCTGGTGGGTGCCCTGGTGAAGTCTGCAACGGCAGCCCAGGTGCAGCTGTGGACCCAGCATGCGGGAGTGGGCCTGCTCACCGACACCCAAGCGGGCGCTGAGCGTGTGGTGGGCGCCGAGCTGCTGGGACCCAATGGCCGCCTCATCGTGCGTGCTGAGCGCGGTGTGGTTTTGTCCTGTGGGGGCTTCCCGCGCGACGTGGCGCGCCTGCGCGAGCTCGTGCCCCATGCGCCCACGGGGCGCGAACACTGGTCGGCTGGCTTCACGCACAACACGGGCGATGGACTGCGCCTGGGCGAATCGGTGGGTGGCACCGTGAGCCGTGACCTGCATCAGCCCATGGCCTTGGCGCCGGTGTCGCTGGTGCCCAAGGCCGGGGGCGGGTTTCACCACTTTCCCCATTTGATCGAACGCGCCAAGCCCGGCCTCATCGCCGTGACCGCACAAGGCCTGCGCTTCACCAACGAGGCCAATGCCTATCACGACGTCATGCAAGACCTCTTGCGCGCCACGCCCGCTGGCGCACACGAGGCCTGGCTCATGGCAGACCACCGCTTTGTGCGCCGCTATGGGCTGGGGGCGGTCAAGCCCTTTCCCTTTGCGCTGGGACCCTGGCTGGCCAATGGCTATTTGCGGCGCGCACGCACCCTCGACGAACTCGCCCAGGCTTGCGGCATCGATGCACAGGCCTTGACAACCACCGTGGCGCGATACAACGCCCAGGCCTTGAGCGGCGACGATACCGACTTTGGCAAAGGCCAGACGCCCTACAACCGCATCCAGGGCGATGCCGACTGGGCCAAGGCACAGGGCTGGCCCAATCCCTGCATGGGTCCCCTCGAGCAAGGACCGTTTTATGCGGTCAAGATCGTCATGGGCAGCCTGGGCAGTTTTGCTGGCCTGCGCGTGAATGCACAAGCACAGGTGCTCGATGCCCACGACCAGGCCATCGCCGGGCTCTATGCCTGTGGCAACGACCAGTCCAGCATGATGGGCGGCCACTACCCCGCCGGCGGCATCACACTGGGACCCGCCATGACCTTTGGATACATCGCTGCCCACCACCTGGGCGGCCAAGCTTTAGCGACCACGGAGAAACGCATGCATTACGAACTCGCCACCCTCACCCTGGGCCTGGGCACAGCGGGCAAGGCCGCTCAGGCCATTGAGCAGTTTTGCCAGACGGCTCAACACCAGGGCCAACTGCTGGGCATCTGGTTCAGCGACATCGGCACACTCAACCAGATGTGGGTACTGCGCGGCTTTGATGACCTCGCGCAGTTGCGCGCAGAGCAAGCCCGCACCCGTCAGAGTGCCAACCCCTTTGGTTGCGCCGAGTGGTTCACTGCCCTGAGCCAAACCGGCTACGAAGGCTTTGGCTGGATGCCCCCCGTGCGGCCTTCGGCTGAGTCGGGCATTCAAGGCCCGGTCTACGAAATCCGCACCTACGGCATCAAGCCCGGTGGCTTGCAGCCCACCATCGACTTGTGGGAAGAGGCTGTGCCCGAACGCGCCAAACGCTCGCCGTGTGTGATCGCCATGGTGGCGCTCGACGGTCCCCTGCGCTTTACCAACATCTGGGCTTATGCCTCGCTCAATGACCGCGCCAGCATCCGCGCGCAAGCCGTGGCCGATGGCATATGGCCGCCCAAAGGTGGCCCTGCCCACCTCAGCACCGACATGGTGTCCACCATCGCCATGCCCACCGCCAACTCCCCCCTGAAGTGAGCCCACCATGAACCGCCTGATGTCTTTGGCCTACCTCACCTCGCATCGCTGCAACGTGGCGCAATCCTTTCGGGTGGCGCATGAAGCGGGTTACCAGGCCGTTGGCCTTCGCCTCCATCCGAATGCGCCAGGTGGTCCGTGCCAGCCTTTGCTGGGTGACGCCGCCTTGCTGCGCGAAGCCCTCGCAGTTCAGCGCGACACGGGCATGGGCGTGCTCGATCTGGAAATCATCCGCATCGGCGAAGGCTTTGAGTTGCACACCTGGGATGCCCTGCTGGCCGCAGGCCAGGCCTTGGGCGCGCGTGCCGTGCTGGTGGCGGGCGACGACCCCGTGCGCAGCCGCCTGGCCGATCACTATGCGGCCTTGTGCGAACACCTCGCGCGCCATGGGCTCACGGCCGATCTGGAATTCATGCCCTGGACCCCGGTGGCCTGCGCCCGCGACGCGGTGGACGTGCTGCAACGCGCGGGAGAACCGGCCAACGCCGGCATCCTGGTCGATGCCTTGCACGTGGGTCGCTCGCACACTTCGCTGGACGATGTGCGCGCCATCCCGCGCCAGTGGCTGCATTACGCGCAAATTTGCGATGCCGAGGCGGGCACGCACTTTGACACCGAGGCCCTCATCTTCACCGCGCGCGAAGAACGCTCACTGCCAGGCGAAGGCACCATCGATGTGGCCGGCATCTTCAAGGCCTTGCCCGCTGACTTGCCCGTGAGCGTGGAGGTGATCTCCAAACGGCGCGAGTCGCAATACGACCCACTGGCCTGGGCCACCACCTGCTTTCAGGCCAGTGCTTCTTTTGTGTGAGAGCGCAACGCGCCCTGAGCCCACCAACCCCTGCTTCACTCCCTTTTCACGGACAACAAGACCATCATGAACTTTGAACTCAGCGACGAACAAAAAATGCTCATGGAAACGGTGCGCCGTTTCATTCAGGAAAGCCTTGGGCTTGTATGCCATGAACATGCCCGAGTCCCTGGGCGGCGGGGGCTTGTCCAACCTGGACCGCATCCTGTGCGAGGAACAGTTTGGCCACACCAGCGACATCCTCATCCGCCGTGCCTTTGGCAATGTGTACGAGCCCTTGCTGCATTGCCAGGGTGAGCAAATCACGCGCTGGCTCAAACCCGCCGTGGCTGGCGAGCGCACCTGCGCCATTGCCATCACCGAGCCGGGAGCGGGCTCGGATGCGGCAGGCATCAAGACCCGCGCCGAGAAAACCGCCACTGGCTGGGTGCTCAACGGGGCCAAGCACTTCATCAGCGATGCCGAGTGGAGCGACTTCTTCCTGGTCTCAGCGCGCACGGGAGAAAAAGAAATTTCCATGTTCATGGTGGACAAGGGCTTGCCGGGTTTCACCGTGGGCAAGGACCAGAAGATGATGGGCTTGCGCGGCACGCCCCACATGGAATTGTTTTTCGATAACGTGCCCCTTGAGAACGCCGCCTTGCTGGGCGAGCAGGGCCAGGGCTTCAAGCTGGCCATGGGCGCACTCAACGTGGTGCGCTTGGCGCAAGTGGGCGCGCGAGCTGTAGGCAAGGCCTCGCATGTGTGCGAGCGCATGGTGCAGTGGGCCAACGACCGCAAGCAGTTCAACACCCGCATTGGCGACTTTCAAATGATCCAGCAGATGCTGGCCGACTCGGTGATCGAGATCAATGCCGCACGCTGGATGGTCTACCACTCGGCCTGGATGCTGGACCAGGGCCTGGATGCACGCGAGCACATCGCCATGGTCAAGGTGCATGCCGCCGAAACCCTGGGGCGGGTGGTGGACCGTGCTGTGCAGGTGTTTGGCGGCATGGGCTTTTGCAAGGAGCTGCCCATCGAGCGCTACTACCGCATCTACCGCATCTTTGACGGCACCAGCGAAATCCATCGCGGCGTGATTGCCAAGAGTGTGATGAAAAAAGGTGCGGCCCTGTTTGAACTTCACCGCTGAGGCCCGAACATGCAGCGCAAATTCATGACGGCGGATGAGGCCGTGCAACTCATCCGCGACAACGACACGGTGGGCCTCATGGGCGGGGGCGGCGGTCTCATGGAAGCCACCCATGTGTTCGAGGCGGTGGAGCGTCGCTTTGTGAACACCCAACTGCCGCGCCAGCTCACCGTGGTCCATGCCCTGGGCATTGGCGACAAGAAGACCAAGGGCATGAACTGCTTTGCCCACCAAGGTCTGGTCAAGCGGGTGATTGGCGGGCATTGGGGGCTGATTCCTAAAGTGGGTGCGCTGGCCACCAGCAACCAGATCGAGGCCTACAACCTGCCCCAAGGGGTACTATCTCAGTTATATCGAGACATCGCATCGGGTAAACCCTGCTTAACAACCCATGTGGGTCTGCATACCTTTGTCGACCCGCGCCATGGTGGCGGCAAAATCAATGAGCGCACCACGGAAGACTACGTCTTTCTGACAGAAATCGACGGCAAGGAATATCTCCGCTACAAAACATTTCCGATTAATGTGGCCTTCTTACGCGGCACGACCGCCGATGGTGCAGGCAACATCACCATGGAAAACGAAGCCCTAACGCTTGAATCCCTAGCGGTGGCCATGGCAACGCACAATTCGGGCGGCAAAGTGATCGTTCAGGTAGAACGACTCGCCGAACGCGGCACACTGAAGCCTAAAGATGTTCGTATTCCCGGGATGCTGGTCGATCATGTGGTGGTTGCAGAAAACCCGGCCTACCACCAACAGACGTTTGCCGAGCAGTTTAATCCGGCCTTTGCCGGCCACGAGCGCGTCGCCCTCGATGCCGTGCAACCAATGGCCCTCACAGAGCGCAAAATCATCGCCCGCCGGGCAGCACTGGCGCTCCGCCCCGGTTCGATTGTTAATCTGGGAATCGGCATGCCCGAAGGTGTGGCTAACGTTGCCGCAGAAGAAGGCATCAGTGACTTCATGACCATGACTGCCGAACCCGGCATTGTGG